>CAYGTG010001088.1:0-1480 GCA_964352485.1 uncultured Nannocystaceae bacterium
GGGTGGAGCGATGAAGCGGCAGCGGGTGCTGATCCTCGGCGGCGGTTGTGGGGGGGTTGCCGCAGCCTGGGGCCTCTGTGCCACCCCTGCGGCGCGCCGCCGATTCAACGTCACGCTGCTGCAGTCGGGCTGGCGACTCGGAGGCAAGGGAGCCACCGGCCGCGATCCTGCGCGGGGGCATGCGGTCCTCGAGCACGGTCTTCACGTGTGGCTGGGGTTTTATCGACACGCGTTCACGATGGTTCGCGACCTGTACGCGCACTGGAACGGGCCCACAACCGGCCCGCAACGCAGCCTCGAGAGCGCGTTCACCCCCGCATACGACGTCTGTCTTCGGGGCCCGGCCCGCGAAGGCTCGCAGCGATGGGACCTGCGATTTCCCGAGCTGCCCGGCCGTCCCTGGGATCCTGCCAGTCGCATGTCATGGCTGGGGGCATCGAAGCGATGGCTGCAGCAACTCCCAAGCCTGCTGGAGGGCATCCCGCGATCCGACCGCGGCACCATGCTCGCGCTGGGCCGAACCGTCGCCTCGGGCCTCGCGCGGGAGTGGGCCCGATGGGGCGAGCACGCGTGGGACCGAATGGACCTCGAGGACTTCCGCGCCTGGCTCAAACGGCACGGCGCCACGCCGGATGTGACGGACAGCCCTCCGGTGGTCGGGCTGTACGATCTGGGCTTCGCCTACCCCGACGGACGACAGAGCGTGGAGGCCGGACGCGCTGCCGCAGGCGTGGCGGTTCGGGTCCTGTTGCGCATGTTTACCGACTACCGCGGGGCGCCGCTGTGGCGGATGTCCGCCGGCATGGGAGACACGGTCTTCGCCCCCGCGTGGGACGTGCTGCGGTCACGCGGAGTGAACCTTTCCTTGTTCCACCACGTCTTGGGCGTCTCGGCAGCGCGCGGCGTGGTCTCCAAGGTCAACGTCGGCGTTCAGGCCTCGGGCTTCGAGAACTACGACCCGTTGATCGATGTTGGGCCGATTCGAGCCTGGCCCGAACGTCCCATCGAGAGTCGTCTGGGCGGCCTTGCGCCGGGGGTGCTGGACGGTGACCACTCGCAGAGCCTCGAAGACATCGAGCTCCGGCACGGCCGCGACTTCGACGTGGTGGTGATGGCCATTCCCGCGGCAGCGCAGCGGCACTGCGCGGTGGGCTTGGCCGAAGCGAACCCCCGCTACGGGGCGATGCTCGAGGCGTGTCACACGGTCCCCACGGTCGCGGCCCAAGTCTGGATGTCGCGCAGCGCCGAGCAGCTGGGGGCGGACGCTCAACCGACGGTGAGCACCGGACATCCGGGGCTGTTTCGAACCTACGCCAACATGACCGAAGTCCTCGGAGCCGAAGCCTGGCAGGAGGCGCCGCGCCACCTCGCCTATCTGTGCGGGGCAGCGCCACCCGAAGTCCTCGCGGCCAAGAACCGGCAGCAGGCCCACGCCCGCCTTCGAGAACTCGCCAACGCGTGGTTTCGGACCGAGGCGCCC
>CAYGTG010001088.1:1490-3200 GCA_964352485.1 uncultured Nannocystaceae bacterium
CTTCGACGAAGGGTCGCTGCATGTGGATCCCGGAGGTCGCCGCGAAGACGCGGTCTATCTGCGCGCCAACACCGAAGCCTGGGAGCGCTACGTCCTGTCTCTCCCGGACACGATGGCGCACCGACTGGCTCCCGACGACTCCGGCTTCGACAACCTGTTTCTCGCCGGCGACTGGACCCACAACGAGATCAATGGAGGCAGCGTGGAGGCGGCGGTCTCCTCGGGGATGGCGGCGGCCCGAGCGATCGGGGCGCAGGAATGAGCGACATGGAGATCATCATTGTCGGCGGTGGTCCTGCCGGCCTCACAACGGCGCTTTCGATCGCACGGCATGCGCCCTCGCTTCGCGACCGGATCCTCGTGCTCGAGCGCGCGACCTACCCCCGCGAGAAGATCTGCGCAGGCGCCGTCTCCGGACGTGCCTGGAACACGCTGGTGTCTCTGGGCGCCCGGCCCCGGGTTTCCGCGGTTCCTGTGGGAGGCTTCGATCTGAAGGGGCGCAGGCGGACCGCGAAAGCTCGGATCGGGCGCGCTGGATTCGTGATCCGCCGGGCCGAGTTCGACGCCGATCTCGCGCAACATGTGAAGGAAGCCGGGGTTCGGGTTCAGGACGGCACCCGGGTCGAGGACATCGTCGAGTCCGAGCAGGGCACCGTGCTGCGGACCTCGGCCGGCACGCTGCACGCACGATTTGTCGTGGGGGCCGGTGGCGTCGGCTGCATGGTCCGACGACGCCTGGGCCTGGGTGGCGGCCGACTTCGGGCGCAGGTCGTCGAGGTTGACACCGAACCCAGCCGCTTCGACTCCGAAGACGGCGCGCTGCGATTCGATGGAGGTCGCGACGATCTCACCGGCTATGTCTGGGACTTCCCGACGATCGTCGAGGGCCGCCTACGCGTCTGCCGCGGCGTCTACCAACTCCGAGACATGCAGGCTCCGCAAGCGTCCCGCGGCCCGGACGTGACCGACCTGCTGCGGCGTCACCTGGCCGACCGAGGCGTCGTCGCGGACCATGGCCGGTTCAAGCGATTTGGAGAACGCGGGTACGAGCCCGGTCTCGCCATCGCCTCCCGTCGGTGCATGCTCGTGGGCGAGTCCGCGGGAATCGACCCGGTTACCGGAGAGGGCATCGGTCCATCGATCGAGGCAGCGTTCCTCGCTGGGCGTTTTCTGAGCCAGGTGGTGAGCCAGCGTCGCGACAGCGTCGAAGGTTGGAGCCGACGTCTGCGGCGGTCTGCCGTTGGAGTGGATCTCGCGGCACGAAGCCTTGTTGCCACGCACCTGTTGTTGCGTCGTCGCCGACTTCTGGACCGGCTCCTCACCTCGCGGGATTTTGCACTCACGGCAGGCGCGCACTACTTCGCGGGTCGAGCAGTGCTGTAGACACGCGACAACTCGCACGTGTTCGGGACGACATGGATGACGCGGTGCATGACATCACGGCCCGGATCGCCCCCGGCGCGGGCCGTCCAGCTCCTCGAGCTTGCGCTTGGCATGCCGTCTGCACACCAGACGGGTCATGAAACGCTTGCCCGCTCTCATTGTGCTTGGACTGACCTGCGCGGCTTGTGACACCGGCACCGGCGATCCGGAAGCCGCAGAGCCGTTCGGAGACGGGGAGATCCCCGGTGCCGGTGGCGACAGCGCGGGGTCCGCGGGCGGAGACGATGCTTCGGCCGATCCCACCGGTGGCGACACGGGGGATACAGG
>CAYGTG010001089.1:0-3195 GCA_964352485.1 uncultured Nannocystaceae bacterium
GTGTGGCGGTGTAGATCTCCGTTGTCGCACAAACAATAAAAAAAAAAATGCCTGGGACCGCTCGATAGAGCACGGGCGCGCGTCCGTTCCATCGCGGCGACAGCGCGAAGTCGTCGGCGGATGCGCGCTCGCACAGGATCGTTTCGAGGTAGCGGCAGAGTTCGGTTCTGCAAGCGAAGCTGAGGTTACACCGGATGCGCATCACGCCGATCCCCGCGTCCAACCGCCGTGTGTGGCTCCGCCCTCCGCCGGACTGTGGCGCCGCGGGTTCGTTGGCATATGCGTGGGGATGCGGCTCGACATCTACGTCGACGACTCTGTGGTGCTGGTCCAAGCTGGGCGCGGGAGAACGGCCCGTTCGAATGGCTGGAGCGGCGGTGGATGCGAGAGCGATGGGGACGGGGCGCAGCTCTCAGGTCGGCGGAGGTTGGACCGAGCTGGACCCGACTTCGGCCAGTTTCTGGACCCCGGCGCAGAAGACTTGGAAACTCCGCGACTTGTTTGTCTGTGGATCCAAGAGCATGCCGAGCCGACGCGCGCCATCCCGTTTCTGGTACTCGGGCACGTGTTTGCGCAAGGCCTCGACCGGGCGAACAACGACGTCGGGATTCCGAAACGCGTCCTTGTTCGAGAGTCCCGCGAGCTGTGGTTGGTTGAAAGCGCGGGCGACGGAAGCCCAGTCGCCGACGACCCAAGCTTCGAGGTCCCTGCATGCGACACGTACAATAGTGTTGTCGCGGCCAGACTCGTCTACCTTGGCCAACAAGCCGTTCTTCACAACAACGCAGTCACCTGCGTCTTGGTCGCGCAGTACGACGAAGGAGGAGTTCGGCCTTCGCCACCCGCGAAGCTTTCTGACGAGCTGACGCTCAAGATCCTGCTTGCCCTCGAACACCAAAAAGAACGGGGTCACGCTCTGGGGCAGCAGTCGAGGAAGGAGACCCTGAAGGAGGTCTCTCGCGGAGAGTTCTTCGAGCAGGAAGACCAGGTTCACGAAGGGTCGGCTCCTTCGAAGAGCCCTTGTTTCCACAAGTAGCCGAGCTTGTCGCCGTCGTCCATGTAGGCCGCTATTTGCGGGTCATCCTTCGCGCGACGTACCTCCGTGTAGCCGTTGTTCTTGACGAGCCAGAACGCCTCCTCGACCTCTACCGCGTTGAGAAAATCAGGCGAGTGCGTGGACACGAACACCTGGCCCCCTCTGGTGGCGTAGGTCCTGAACTCTTCTGCCAACTCGCTCAGAAGTGCGGGGTACAACTGGTTTTCGGGCTCCTCAACACACAGGAGTGGGTGCGGCTTCGGGTCCAGAAGCAGGACCAGGTAGGCCAGCATCTTGATCGTTCCGTCAGACACGTAGCGCGCAAGAAACGGGTCTTCAAAGGACCCATCTTGGAATTTGAGGAGGACCCGACCTTCTTCGGTGACCTTTGACTCTACCCCCGTGATCCCAGGGATTCGACTCGCCAGCCTGTTGAGCACGTTGCGGAACACTTCCGGGTGCTGTTTGTGGAGGTACTCGATGACGAGGGAGAGGTTCTCCCCCTCCCGTGATAGATGCTCAGCGTAGCCGGCCTCTTGTTCGGGTCGCGCGTGGCTGATGTGAAAATCGGACAGGTGCCAGTTCTCGATCAATGTCCCCAGCACGACGGCAGCAGGGAACCGCTCGAACTGAGCAAGCCCCTTGATTGCAAGGATGTCTGGGCTCTTCAGCGTTTGCGTCTCGCGCTTGAGCTGCGTCTCATCGGCGACGGAGTCCATCTCGTTGGTCACGGCTTCGCCGGTGCCGCGGCGGAAGTCGAGAAAGTGCCACGGTTGGCCGCCGCTTCCTCTGCGATATTTCAAGACCTCGCGTGCGACGACGGGTCGACCGGCCTCCTCCGCCAGTTCGAGGGAGTAGGTGATGAGGCTTGGCTTCGGTCGGCCGAGGTCGGCCCGGATCTTGAGTTCGATTTCGATAGGGCCGTCGGATTCACGGGAGCGAACCTCGCGGAACCCGCGGCTTCCGCCTAGGCGACCCAAGGCCGCAGTCACGTTCGTGGTCATGGCGTCGCGCAAGAACGAAAAGACAGAAAAGAGGGTGGTCTTGCCGGCTCCGTTTGCGCCAATGAGGACGCAGAACCCAGGTATGTCGCGCATCACAACGTCGCGGAACGCTCGGAAGTTCTTGAGGCGAATCGATTCGATTTTCATGCGGACTCGATTGGCGGGGTTCGGCGGTGCACGACAGGAGGGATCGACACGGAGCCGCCGCCTAGTTCTGGACTCCCATCGTACACCTGAGGTCTGCGCCGGCGAAGCGGTGGGTGGCTTGGAGGGGCAATGTCGCGAGGAGCGCAGGGATTCGCTGCCGCGAGCGAAACGTCGTGCCGGGTTTCTTCAACCGCATGTTGGGGACGGCCCCGTCTGCCCCGATGTTTCACCGGAAACAACCCCGCGAGCGCCTCCTCGACCACCGAACACCGCCTTCACCGCCGCCGACACCCGCAGGTCCGGATGCGTCAGCGGCCAAGCGGCCATGCCGAATCGTCGCGAGCTTCGGCGCGGTAGGCGAGCCAAGGGCTCTGAACTGGCATTGGACCCTGTCGCCTCGCGACCCCGTCACTCCGGCGAGGCGGGGTCACGGCGCAGGGGGACGACACGGAGCGCACGGATGCGGTGGTCGCCGTCGAGTGAGACCACCATCGTGCGACGTCCCATCTCACACTCGAGCACGAACAACGCCCCACGCGGGCTCGCAAGGTCGACGGCGCCGACGGAGCACGTGCCCAACTCCTCGCGGAGACCCTCGGTGAACGAGGGCATCTTGGCGCCGAGCTTGTCGCGAAAGCCGTCCGTGAAACGCTCCTCGAACACCCCGTCGTCCCACGTTTCGATGAGGTGCGCGACCTCTTCGGCGGCTTCGGTCACTGGAACGGGAGGAGACACGTCTCGGACGCCTGCTCGCATGCTGCTGAGGTCGTCAGCATCGGGATCCGAGACCGCAAAGCCGGCCTCGACGACCCCATTCTCGCACACGTACGCGAACCGACCCTGAGATGCGGTTCCCGAGCCCATCGACGAGCCCATTTCGCACCGGCCGACTTGTTCGTGGATCCAGCGTAGCTTCTCTTCGAGCGGCTCGAAATCGATGTGGCCAAACAAGTCCTCCGCAACACCCGAGTCCCACTGAGCAATCAGGTCGGGGAGAGCGTCCGCTGC
>CAYGTG010001090.1:0-3189 GCA_964352485.1 uncultured Nannocystaceae bacterium
CGCCAACATGGTCGCCAGCAGCGTCGATGGACTGGCCCCGGAGAACGTCGCGCTGGTCGACGGCAGCGGCAACGCGCTGAGCAATCCCGGCGGGGACATGGAGGGGTCCGAAGCGGCGATGGAGCTCGAGCGCACGCTCGCTCGCCGCGTCGAGGAAATGCTCGAGCCTGTGGTGGGGAAGGACAATCTGAAGGTCACCGTCACCGCAGACGTGGACCGGGCACAGATTGAGCGCACCGAGCGGACGTACGACCAGGCGCCGGACAAGGTCGCCCTCAAGAGCCACGAGCGTCACGTCAGTGGAGGCAATGGCGCTGCCAACGTCGGCGGCGAGGCGGGTGCCCGCGCGAACCTTCCGGGGACCGCAGGGGGTGGCCCCGCGGGCGAGGCCGCAGACGGCAACAACATTCACGAGATCAAGAACTTCGAGGTCAACCAAGTCATCGAGCGCACCGTTGGACCACGTCAGCGCGTCCGCCGGCTGCATCTCGCGATCCTCTTGAACGAGCCCGTCGACGCCGAGGGCAACGCGGTCCCGCGCACCGCAGAGCAGCTCAAGAGCCTGGAGGCGCTCGCACGCAAGGCGGCCGGGCTCGACGACCAGCGAGGCGACGGCATCGAGATCGTGTCCGTGCCCTTCGTGGTGCCGCCCGTCGAAGAAGCGGCCGAGCTGGCCCCCGAGACACCCGTCACCACGATGCCGCCGACGTGGATGCTCGCCGCCGCCGCCGGTGGTGCCTTGCTCTTCGTCGGCCTCGTTGTGTTCCTGATCCTTCGTCGTCGCAACAAGGCCGCCGCGGCAGACGAAGAGCTCGACGCAGGGACCCTTCCCAAGACCGTCGAAGAGCTCGAGTCCGAGCTTCCCGAAGACGCGACCGAAGACGAGCGCGCCCTCGTCCGCAAGCCTCGCCTCGACGACCTCGACGAAGACGCGACATACCTCCAGCGAGCCTGTGCCATGGCGACCGAGGACCCGGAGATCGCAGCACGGGTGCTTCGAGGCTGGCTGACCAGCAACAAGAAAACCGCGCCGGCTCCAGGCGCCGCCAACACTGACCAGTACCGCGACGCAGCATGAGAAACGCACTCACCGAGCAACAGCGGGCGGCCGCCTTGATCCTGAGCCTCGATCAAGTGGTGGCTCGGACCATCTTGCGTCACCTCGATGACAACGAACTCCGGCAGCTCACCGAGCTGTCCGCCATGCTGCCCAAGGTCAAGGCGGACTCGGTCGAAGAAGTTGCACGAATGTTCTGCAGCGCGATGAAACTGCCGCTGAGCGCCGGAGCCGGCGGCGAGTATGCCCGCCAACTCGTGACCGAAGCCGTCGGCGAGGAGCGAGCGCAGTCGCTGTTCCTTCCACCCCGCGAGGTCCCGCCCGCACTCGAGGCGTTGCGCGGCGCTCATGCCCCCACCCTGGCCGAGCTGCTCACGAACGAGCACCCACAGATCGCAGCAGTGCTCCTGACCCAGTTGCCGGCAGAGAAGGCAGCCCAGGTACTGGAGGTCCTGCCCAACGAAAAACGCATGGACCTGATCGGCCGGATCGTCGAGCTCGAGGAGGTCCCGATGCAACAAGTCGAGATCGTTTCCGAAGAGCTCGCCCGCGCCCTCGAGGCCGCCGGAGGAATCGCTTCGCTGGAGACGCGCAACGAGTTCGACTCGATTCGATTCACCGCCGGCGTCCTCAACGAGATCACCTCGGAGTTGCGCGAGCCCATCCTCGAAGCCATCGAAGAGCGCGAGATGGGGGGCGAAGATGACTACGATGAGGACGATGAGGACGACGAGGGCACCGAGGGCGACGAGGGCATCGAGGACGACGGCGTCAGCATCTCGCAGCAGATCCGCGATGCCATGTTCACCTTCGAGGACCTTGCACGGCTCACCGTTCGGGAGGTCCAACTGCTCATGCGAGAGGTCGACAAAGACACCATCCTCATCGCGCTCAAGACCGCGAACGACGAACTGCGGGACCACTTGCTGTCCGGAGTCTCGTCCCGTGCCGCCAAGCAGATCGTAGAAGAGCTGCCGCTGCTGCCCCCGACCAAGCTCTCGGAAGTCGAGAAGGCTCAGCGAGATGCGGTCGAAGTGGTCATCCGCCTCTCTGAAGCCGGGCAGATCAATATGCCCGGTGCCGGTGGCGAGGAGATGGTGTGAACAAGCTGCGTCCCTTCATGCCCCCTCAGGCAGCCCACCCGGGCGCCCAACCGGCGCCTGCGCCACGCTTTCCGGGTGCCGCTACGGGCACGTCCACCCCCGCGGCCGCGGCTCGGCCCTACACCGCGCGCCCGCTCGACAATCGTGCGCCCGGCGTCGACCTACAGGCGTTGCTCGACGCGGCGCAGCGTCAGGTCGATACCCTGCAGTCCCAGAGCGCAGCCCAGAGCGCCACGTTCGAACAGGAGCGGTCCAAGTTTCACGGCGCGGTCGAGGTTCTCGAACAGAGCCGGGCTCGCGCTTGCCGAGTGCTCGCCAAGGATGCGGTTGCGCTGGGTGTAGAGATCGCCCACGCACTCGCCGGCCGAGCGTTCGAGCTGGACCACACCCGGCTCATCTCGCTGCTGGAGGCCGCTCTACTCGAGTTTTCTGCCGAGCACCCGGTTCGGGTTCGCGTTGCTGCCAGCGAGGTCCCCCACATCAAGGCGCATCTGAGCGACCAGGAAGCGTCTTTCGTGCACGTGGATGCGGATCCCGCGATGTCGCCGGGCGATCTCAGCGTCGAAGCGGAGCAACTGGTCGTCGACGCGCGACTCACCGAACGCGTGGCGATGCTCCGCGACGAGCTCGCCTCCGCCGTTCGGTCTGATGAGGCTCTCGAAGATGGCCCGAGCGACGCGCCCGAAGCGGCCGAGGCGACGGAGTGATCCCCGGACGCGCGCTCGGTGCCGTCCGCGAGTCGTTGGAACGCCCCAACCTCGGGGTGCGATACGGACGCGTGATTCGAGCCTCGGGCACCATCCTCGAGGCTGAGCTCCCCTCGGTCCAGGTGGGCAACCTCGTCCACGTCCTGGTCGAAAACGGGACCGTCCTCGCCGAGGTCGTTGGCTTTCGCGGCGGCGCCGGCCTGCTGATGCCGTACGGCAGCATCGAGGGCGTTCGGCCCGGAGCCCGAGTGCGGGTTCGTGGCGGCGGCGCCATGGTCGGCGTGGGGCCTGAGCTGATCGGCCGGGTGATCGACCCCTTCGG
>CAYGTG010001091.1:0-502 GCA_964352485.1 uncultured Nannocystaceae bacterium
CCCCACCACCCCCTTCTTCGTCGAAAGACCAAGAAGTTCAGGAACGTTGGGGCGGCAGGGTTCGCGATGAACGCCGAACACCGCCGGCTCCGGCTCTCGTACAGCTCACCACGTACGACGAGCCGCGAGCCGGTTCTTTTTTGCCCACCGCCGACCGGCTGCGGGCGCACCGCGAAGCCAACGCTCGACGCGACGAGGGCTACCAGCGACCGGCCGCGCGCGAGCCCTGGACCCGTTCCAGCAGCAACCCAGCCCCCACGTGGATGGCCCCCGCGGCCGGCTCGACCGCCTCCCGAAGCGTCGCGAAGACAGCCTCATCCACCGAGGGGCTGCGGGTGAGGGACTCGACCGAGCACAAGATCTGGTCCAGCTTCGCGTGGACAAGCCGCAACTCCCGCTCCACGGCTTCGACCTGCTGCGGCAGGTCTCCCCCGTTTGCGGCGATCGCGAGAACACGGTCTTCCGGGTCGCGGTCCGACATGGAAATTTCCCATCGACCACG
>CAYGTG010001091.1:512-3189 GCA_964352485.1 uncultured Nannocystaceae bacterium
CGACCACGCGCCGCAATTCTCGAGGTTCCGTCTTGGGACACACGACGCTACAACACCGACATGCAGTACGGCTTCTTGGGTACGACGGGGGTGCGGGTCTCGGCGGTTGCGCTCGGGACCATGGCATTCGGCGGAGACGCCGATCCAGACGCGAGCGAGGCGATCTTCCGGACGTGCCTCGATGCTGGGGTCAATCTGTTCGACTGCGCGGACGTCTACAATGGAGGCCGCTCGGAGTCGATCCTGGGCCCCCTCATCCGAAGCTGCCGGGACGACATCGTCCTCACCACCAAAGCGTACTTTCCCGTCCGCGACACCCCCAACGCTCGGGGCTCGTCTCGCTACCACTTGGTGCGGGCCGTGGAAGCCAGCTTGGAGCGTCTCAAGACCGAACGCATCGACGTGTTCTTTCTGCATCGCTGGGACGCGTCGACCGACATCGAAGAGACCTTGCGTGGGGTCGAGCTGCTGGTGCAGTCGGGCAAGATTCTGTATCCCGCGGCGTCCAACTTCGCGGCCTGGCAGACGATGAAAGCGATGGGCGTGGCGCGCTCCAACGGCTGGGCGCCGCTGACGTGCATTCAGCCGATGTACAACCTCGCCAAGCGACAAGCCGAGTCCGAGCTGCTGCCGATGGCTGCCTCGGAGGGCCTTGGGGTCCTTCCGTACTCACCTCTGGGCGGCGGCCTGCTCACGGGGAAGTATGGGCGGGAGACTCGACCCGACAGCGGGCGGCTGATTGACAACCCGATGTACGTCACTCGCTACGGCGCCCCGAGCAACTATGAGATCGCGCAGGGGCTGACAGAGCTCGCCGCCGAGGCTGGCGTGCATCCGGTCACCCTCGCCGTCGCGTGGGTCCGGGCCAACCCCGCGGTCACGGCTCCTCTGATTGGCGGGCGCTCCGTCGATCAAATTCGACCCGCCCTCGCCGCGGCCGACTATGCGCTTGACGCCGACCTCAAACGCCGCCTCGACGCCCTGTCCGCAGCGCCTGCCATCGCGACCGATCGCAACGAGGAACGCACCGAGAACAACTACGGGAGCCGTTGAGGCAGCCGTCGACTCAGCGGCTCAGCACGAGGGCCGAGCGTGGCGCAACCTCGACGGTCGGGCCGGAGACGACCGCACCGCTGAGCCCGTCGGTGAGATCGCCTTCGGGCAATCCCGACGCAGTGCGCGAGCTATCGGCACGGTTGAGCACCACGAACACCTCGTCACCCGCGAACGTCATCGAGTACGTGAAGGTATCCGAATCGGCGGCGAGGGTTTGCCGAGTCCCGCGACGTGTCGCGGGGTGTTCAGCGCGAAACGCCGTGAGGGCAGAGATGTGCTCCCACAGAGATTCCTGGCCCGCGGAATAGCCATCCCACTGCATGAAACGCCGGTTGTCTGGATCACCGGCGCCCGCCAGACCGACCTCATCGCCATAGTAGATGAGCGGTGCGCCGGGTGTGGTCAGCAGCAGGGTGAACGCATTGCCCAGCCGTTCGAACGCGGAGTCTCCTGAGGGCAGGCCAGGGAGGTTCTCCCACGCGCGATCCTTGCCGCCCGCCCAAGGGTCATCCCAAAGCGGAGCATCCTCGGCGAGGTGAATGCAGCGCGGGATGTCGTGGTTTCCAATGAACGTGCTCATGATGCCAGCGCCATAGCGCTCGTCGTTGGCATCCATGAAACTGGCAAGCTCGCTCATCGACCCCTGCCGCATCAACACCGTACGTGCCATTTCCATGCGGAGCGGAAAGTCGAACTGCCCGTCCAGCATGTCGTCGTTGACGTAGTACGCGATCGTGTCGACGTTGCCGGTGAAGGTTTCGCCGACCAGGTAGAAGTGTTCGCCGGTCTCGGGCTCGACCTCGTCCCGGAGCCGGGCACGAAGCTCGAGCAACCACGCATCCTCGATGTGCTTGACCGCATCGAGCCGAAAGCCGTCGACGCCGGTATCTTCGATCCACTGCAGGGCGTTGCCGACGGAGAAGTCCCGGGCAGCGTCCTGGGAGAAGTCGAAGTCGGGGAGGTATTCGGTGAACCAGCAGCGTCGTCCTTCGGCGCCGTCCCAGCCGCAGCCCGATCCGCAGACGCAGTCCCCGCCAGCCCCATTGTCGTTGGGCCAAAACCAGTCCGGATGCTCGGCGTACGCGGGCGAGTCGTCGTGGACGTGGTTCATCGCATAGTCGAACAGCACCTTGAGGTCGTGTTCGTGCGCGGTGTCGATGAGCTGCTGAAGCTCGGCCAGAGTGCCGAAGTGCTCCTCGGTCGCGCTCAGATCCGTCGGCCAATAGCCGTGGTAGGCCGAGTAGTCGCGACCGTCGGTCCCCGGCCCGCTACCCTCGGTGTTGTCCATCGGGACGGACAGCCACAGCACGTTGACGCCCAGGTCGTCGAAGTAGCCCTCCTCGATGCGCTGGGTGACACCAGCCCAGTCGCCTCCTTGCCAATCGCTTGCCATCGGCACCCCCACGGCACCGTCGTTGGTCGGGTCTGCGTTGAGAAAACGATCGACGAACACGAAGTAGATGACCGCGTCGCGCCAGTCGAAGTCGCCGATCGCGATGGGCTCGCAGGAGAAGCCCTCGCACATCGAGGCTTGCAGCCGCGAGTTGTCATTCACGGAGTCTTCGTTCAGCGGATCGAGCACCCCGTCGTCGCTGCCATCGATGCGAAAGCGGTACTCGGT
>CAYGTG010001092.1:0-3187 GCA_964352485.1 uncultured Nannocystaceae bacterium
CGCCACGACCGCCACGACCGCCACGACCCGCACGACCGCCACGACCAGCACCCCCAGCGCCGCCACCGGGGAGCCCGGATCGAGCACCGGCCCGGCAACGACCGCCTCGACCGGCGACGAGACGACCGGGGGCGTCGCGCCCAACACCGACTTCGAGGAGATCGACGGCATCGTCGTGTTCGAAGCGGAGCACTACACCGAGCAGACCAACACCGATGAACGCCGGCTGCGTTGGTACGAGATCTCGGTCGCCAGCGGAGACATTCCCGACGACGAGATCGATGGGTGCGTCGTCGACACGCCCTGCACCTCGGACAACACCCCGCTGTGCAACCTGTACTCCGACTGTGATGGCGACGGACTCGGCGGCGAAGGCAACGCGCTGACCGACCCCGCCGAGGCGTCCAATGAGACCTACCTGGAGATCCTCCCCGACCGGCGGCGGACCGACTCAGCCAACGAAGAGCCATCGGGCGGATTCACCAACACCGGGGGTCAGGTCGCGGTCCTCACGTACCGCGTGTTCTTCAACCAAACCGGACGCTACTACGGCTACTGCCGCGCCCGAGGACGGGGTCCGGCGGCCAACGGCTTGCACCTGGGGATCGACGGACAGTGGCCCTCGAACGAGCTCGGCGACAACTCCGGCATGCGCTGGCAGTTCCCCAACGGCTGGCGTTTCGTCAACCATCGGCGCGGCCAAAACCAGCACACCGGCGGCGTGGACATCAACGGGGTGTCCCAAGAGGACGCCAACATCTGGTTCGAGGTGAATGAAGCGGGTTGGCACGACGTGCAGGTCTCGATGCGCGAAGACGGGGTCGAGATCGACAAGTTCATGTTCGTGCTCGATGCTGCCGACGGGCCGGGCGAGGACGAGCTGGGCCCCGAAGAGACCATCTACGAGAGATAGGTCTGTCCACGACTCATGAGGTCCCCGGAGCTCTGTCGCGGTCGGACCTGGAACGCTTGTGCCCGATGCGCTACTCAAGGCGTCATGGCCTCCCCCGCGAGCAAGCACTTTCCCGAGTTCAAGGCGTCCCTCCCCTCGATGGAAGGGAAGACCGTGGTCATCACGGGCACCACGTCGGGCACGGGCAAGGTCGCGGCGAAAACCGTCGCCGAGCTGGGCGCCAAGCTCCTGGTGCTCAACCGCCCCTCGAAGCGATCGGAGGCGGCGATCGCCGAGCTCTCCCAAGCGTTTCCCGATGCCGACATTGAGCAGGTCGAGTGCGATCTGCAGTCCTTTGCGTCGGTCAAGGCGGCCGCCAAGACCGTGGCCGAGCTGTGCCCCGAAGGCGTGCACGTGCTCAGCAACAACGCCGGGGTCATGGCGCTGGAGGACAAGGCCACGGGCGACGGCTACGACGTGCAGATGCAGACCAATCACCTCTCGCACTTCTTGCTCACCGCGGAGCTGTGGCCGCTGCTGGAGCGCGCGGCCGAGACCAGCGGCGAGGCTCGGGTGGTCAACCACTCCAGCGGCGCTCGGATGGCGCCGAGCAAGCAGCTCAAGGGCGAGTACCTGGAGAAGAACGGCGGCAACCTGGGCGGCAACAGCGTCGGCCTGTTCTTCAACGGCGCGCGCTGGGCTCGCTACAACCAGACCAAGCTGGCAAACGCCGCGTTCACGGCCGCGCTGCACCATCGCATCAAGGCCAGCGGATCCAAGGTCAAGGCGCTCGTCGCCCACCCCGGCTTGGCGCGGACCGAGCTTCAAGAGACCTCGGTCAAGAAGGGCGGCATGGGAAGGCTGTTCACCAACGTCTTCATGCGGATGTCTCAAAGCGCCGAGGACGGCAGCATGGGACTTCTCAGCTGCATGTGCCGAGCCGACGCGAAGTCGGGGCAGTTCTACGGCCCCGGCTCGGGAATGATGGCTGCCCGGGGCCCAGCCGTGGCGTTCGAGCTCGAGGATTTCTACGACAACGAGCCGACCCGAACGCTGCTGTGGGACCGCAGCAACGCCGCCATCGGCCGCGAGTTCGTGCTCTGAGCCGGGGTCCAAGGACCGGACGGCTCGCTACAGCTGGGCGTCGAACAGGGCCAACATCCGCGACCAAGCGCGCTCGGCCTGCGCCTCGTCGTAGACGGGCGAGTCGGTCACGCACCAGCCGTGCTGGGCCGGGTAGACCTCGATCTCCGCGGTGCGACCGGCCTCGTCAGCCGCCTGAGTGAGCGTTGACTTCGCCTCCGGGTCGCGCGCATCGTCACTTTGCGCGATGCAGATCAGCGCCGCCGCCTGCATCTTGGAGAACAGCGCGTGCGGGCTGTCGTCCGCCTCGGTCACCAAGCCACCGCCGTGAAACGATCCGATGGCGCCCACCCGCGTGGGCGCGGCCGCAGCGGTTCGAACGGTGAACGGGCCTCCCATGCAGTACCCGGTGGTCCCGATCTTTCGCGAGGTGTCGACCTGCGGCTGCTGGTCCAGCCAGGCCACGAAGGCCGCACCGTCGCGCGCGACCGCATCGCTGCTCAGCGCCTCGCGCATGGGTGCGATCTTCGCCCGCCCCGCGTCGGTTCTCCACTCCGAGAACGTCTCCAGGACCGGAAGCTTGGACGAGCGGTAGTACGGGTTGACCGCGAGCACCGCGTACCCGGCATCGGCCAGCCGCGTGGCCATCTGCTCGAACGCGCCTCGCAGTCCGGCGACGTCGGGCCAGATCAGAACGGCCGGATGTTGTCCGCTCGACGGCGCGACGAAAAAGGCCTCGGCAGATCCGTCGGGGGTCTCGATCGACACGATGCGGCCGGTGGCCGAGGCTTGTTCGGCGGCCTCGGGTGCGTCCGCGGGGCGCTGCAGGGACGCCGAGGCGGGCGAAGTGCTCGAGGCCGGGGTCGGGCTGGCGTTCGGACCGCAGCCCACGACCAGCGCAGCGCCGGCACCCATCGCCAGCTGCCGTCGGCGCATCTGCGTGGCGACAAAGGCTTCGTTTTCGGATTCGGTCAGCTCATCACACATCGCAGGATCTCCACAGCGGTGGCGGCATCGTAGTGCGTTCAGCGTCGCAAGACGACCGCAATGGGCGGCCGCGCGACGAACATTCGCGCGCCGGGTCGTTCAAGCAGGCCGAACCGCGTGGGGCCCCAGCCACGCCTCGAGCTGGGCGTAGATCTCCGGATGCGAGAGCAGCTCGAGGTGGCTGGTGTCGGGCACGACGAGGGTGTGCTCGGTCGGGAACGCGAG
>CAYGTG010001093.1:0-3187 GCA_964352485.1 uncultured Nannocystaceae bacterium
GTGGCGGGGCTGCGGGGGTTGGTTCGGGCGGCGCCGGTGGAGCTTTTGGGGTCGGTGCCGGAGGTGGACGTGGAGTCGCTGCGGACGCGGTGGGCGAGCTGGGCGGAGGCGCCGAAGGATCCGGGGGCGTTGGCGGATCACGCGGAGCAGCACGTGCTGGAGCTGGCGGATGCGGTGGCGCTGGTTCGCACGCAGGCGGCGGCGCGGCGGGACGCGTTGGTGGACACGTGGGGTCCGATCGCGGAGGGGCTGGCGGCGTGGTTGGTGCGGGCGCGGGAGGTGGCGCCCAAGCGGGCACGGGTTGCGCAGCTGAAGAAGGCGGAGGGGTGGATGAAGGCGGTGGAGGAGTCGCTTCGGGCCCAGCGGTTTGCGCCGATTCAGACGCGGGCGCGGGAGCTGTGGGAGATGCTGCGGCAGAGCAGCAGCGTGTCGCTGGATACGCTGGAGCTGGCGGGGTCGGCGACGCGGCGGCGGGTGGAGCTGGAGGTGAGCGTGGACGAGCGCAAGAGCGTGGCGCTGTCGGTGATGTCGCAAGGCGAGCTCAATGCGCTGGCGCTGAGCTTGTTCCTGCCGCGGATGGAGCAGCCCGGCTCGCCGTTTCGGTTTGTGATGGTGGACGACCCGGTGCAGGCGATGGACCTGGACAAGGTGGACGGGCTGGCGCGGGTGCTGGCCTCGGTGGCGCAGACGCGGCAGGTGGTGGTGTTCACGCACGACAACCGGCTGCCGGAGGCGGTGGAGCGGCTACGGCTGGACGCGCGGGTGGTGGAGGTGCATCGGCGGTCCGTACCTCCGGGCCGCAAGGGGCTGATGACAGCAGCGGTCCTGGTCAGTCGTCGCCCAGGTCGCGTCGGGGCGGATATCGTGTGTCCTCCGCAACGCCAACCGAGGCGGATTCATCGAGTTCGATGTCTTCGAGCGAGTTGTCGGGGGGAGCGGGAGGCGGGGGAAGTTCTTCGCATTGTTCACCGGCTTCGCAGTTCCCCAACACCGTCTCGACGACGGCCGCGGTGAGGATCGGGCGTCGCAGGTCGCCGGACTCGTGGATCACGTCCACGCGGGCGTTGGTCGGGACGTCGGGGAACGACAGGACCACGAGACGGGGCGAGCGTGGAACGGCTTCGGAGAACGGAGTGTAGTGCTCGTAAGACCCGTCCTGCGCGACGACTCGAACGCCGCCGGACCACTGCTGCGCGACCTCGAGGTCGTCTGTGAACTGGATCAGCTCCAGGGTCTTGCGCTCGGGCCAGTTTGCGAAGGCCTCGGCTTGTTCGTGGTGTGGGTGGGAGATGCGGAAGCGCGGTTGGGTGTGATCTGGTGGCCGGCCGTCGGACTCTGTTGGGGGAGCGGTCGAGGTCCAGACGACCGCTGCGACGCCACCTCGGACCACTCCTTCAAGCTGTTCTGGCTCAGCGTCGTCCGCGGCCGAATCGAACACCTCGAAGTGCACGGTCTCGTCATCATCGGCCGTGGTGAGGGCGGAGAGCACGTACCGGTTCTCTCCGATCCAGAGCCAGCGCGGATCGAGGAGGGTAGGTGTGTCCGGGGAAGCTTCGATGACGTGCTCGCGGAACCACATGCAGGAGTTCGCGTGGTCATCGACGACGGCGCAGGCCTGTGAGTCCCCGAGGGTGCACGGTGCATTGTGCGAGAGCTCGGGCGTCACTGGGTAGGTGAGGACCGTGACCCGGCGGTTGGCAGGGACAGCGTCGGAGGCTCGATTGAACCCGCAGCAACCGTGCACGGGGTGGCTCGGATGGAGCTGGTCGTCCGGGGTTCCGAGGCCGTGAGCGCAAACGAAAGCGTCTCGGATGGCCTCATGGATGGCGCGGCTGAGCTCGCCGTCCTCGGGAATGGTGGTCGGGGGCGGTGAGGCGTTGCGGTGATAGACGCCCCGGTTGTAGCGCTCGGCGAAGGTGCGAACGGCGGTCTGGGTGAGTCGTTCCGGCGTGCCGTCGACGGGGCCGGGATCGCAGCCCAACGTGCGCAGCATGGACTGGCTTTGCGCATCTCCCCATCCGTCCTCGTCTGCGAGAGCGTGAAAAGCGGCGACGTCGGAGCAGATCAGGGCCCGTGCGGCGCGCGACCGCCGTTGTGAGAGTGCTTTGTCATCGGTCTGTTCTGCAGGGGTGCTGTGGCCGTAGAGCTGCAGCACCGACCCGTCCCAGCCAGGGTCGCGAGCCGTGTGGTGCGTGAAGGGGGCGCCGGCCTCCTGTCCTCGCCACAGCACCATCAGAGCGCCGCACAGCGGGAACGCAGAACCTTCGGCAAACCCGACTCCTGTGGTCCGGACTGCGCGTGTTCGCTTGGGACGGACCAGCACGACCTGGTTGTGTTGTCCGACCTCGAGGGCGATGCCTCCGCGGCTCGCGAGACCCTCGCGGGTGTAGCGGAGGGTGTCCATGTGGACCTGGATTTCGCGAGTCATGGCTCAGGGGTCGACTCCGTTTTGTTGGAAGCCAAACCTCGGTAGGGGCTTCCTTGGGGGGCGGCGAGGGCTTGTGCTGCGGCTCGGAGCTCTGACGCCATGATTGCGGCGTTGAGGTGTTCGGCGACTTCGCCGCTGCGTTTCGCAGCGGATGGCGAGACTGCGTAGCCCGCCCCGAGGATGATCAGCGGCTTGCCTTGGTCTCGGTTGACGACGAGGTGGCCGTGTCCTTCCAAGTGGGGCAGGGAGAGTTCGCGAAGGGAGTAAGTCCGCCAGCCGTACTGGAGCTCGTCGTTCTGGACGGAGATCTTGACGGACGCGGCGGTCAGCCAGCTCGAGGATGCGAGCAGGAACAGGAACGTGGCCACGGCCAGGTAGCCCCACGGGCCGAGGATGAGCGTGTCCAGCGTGGGAGGGAACGAAAAGAACGAGGATGCGATGAAGTCGAGGATCGCGAAGAAGATCGGCACCGTGATGATTTCTCCCCAAAGCATCGGACCCGACGCTTCAAGACGCGTGAGCACAAAGTCGGCGGGCTCATTCGCGCAGAGCGCGGGCTGACCGTCGGCCATGTGCTCGAGGAGTGCGGTCGTTCGATCGGTTGGCATGAGAAACCGGCCCTTCAATCCACGAGCGCGACCCTGTGGATGTCGCGGTTGTGCTTCGAATCTTTGGTCCACAGGATCGCGGACAGAGAGTCGTCGTAGCCCTCGTGTCGAAGCTCGAGCTGGGCATGAACGGTCACGCGGTGCGCCCCAA
>CAYGTG010001094.1:0-3181 GCA_964352485.1 uncultured Nannocystaceae bacterium
ACCCCAGGTAGCCCGACATCAGCACCGCGTGCTGGTCGGCCTCGAAGTACCGGCCAAACGAGTAGGTGTTGTTGCCAACGTCAACGGCCATGATCGCGTCCTTGGGCGCGAGCCGCGTGAGCGCATCGAAGATGGTCGCGCTGCTGAGGCCCTTGCCCAGGTCGTCGCGAAGGCGGCTCTGTTTTTCGCCGCGCCACAGGACCCAGCGCTCTGCAACCTCGGTGCGTTGGTCTTCGAACCCCTCGTGCCCTTTGAGGCGCTGGCCCAAGGCGTCGAGCGTGACGCCAATCTCCCCAAGCACCGGGACCGAGACCGGGTGCTTGCGACCCAGTGCATCCGGCTCAAAGTCGACCTGAACGATGGTCTTGTAGTCGGTGATGCCCGTGTGGTTGCTGAAGCTGCTGCCGAGCACAAGCAGCAGGTCGGCCTCGTTCATGAACCAGCTTGCCACCGGAGTTCCGCTGCGGCCCAAGACCCCGCATCCCAGCGGATGGCTGTCGGAGATCTGGCCCTTGGCCTTGAAGGTGGTGACCACCGGTACGCCATGCGTTTCGGCGAAGCGGCGGACCGCCTCCATCGAAAAGCGTGCCCCGTGCCCGACGATGATGACGGGTCGTTTCGCAGCCTTGAGCGCCGCTTCTGCGGCGTCGAGCGAAGCCGGCGCAGGCGCAACGTGAAGGTCGGGCATGCGCCCCAGTGGTCCCCCAGCCGGCGCGTCACCGACCGGAAGCGTCTGCACCTCGTCGGGGAAGACCAAGTGTGAGACGCCGCGCCCCAGGATCGATTTCTTGCACGCGAGGTTCATCAGCTCCGCAAACGGGCTGTCGTGCAGGACCGTCGCGTGGAACTGCGCAACGCCCCCGTAGGCAGCCTCGAGATCGATTTCCTGAAACGCACCGCGGCCCAGGACCTGCGACTGCACCTGGCCGGTCAGCGCAAGCGCGGGTGCCCGGTCGACATGCGCGTCCCACAGTCCGGTGAGCAGGTTCGTCGCGCCCGGTCCCGCGATCGCAAGACATGCCGCAGGACGTCCGGTCAGCTTGCCGTACGCGGACACGGCAAACGACGCCGCGCCCTCGTGCCGGATGCCGATGTAGCCGAGTTCGCCCGCCTCGGTGCGTCGGCGCAGGGCGTCTGCGAGCCCGAGATTGGAGTGGCCGACCATCCCGAACACCCACTTCACGCCCCAGCCGACCATCGTCTCGGCCATCACGTCGGATGCGTCGCGAACGTGCGGGTCCTCGGGCTCCACGCCGACATACACGCCGTCGTCGCGAACCTCGACCGCAAACGTTTCCAGACCATCCTCCAGGTCCCCGGGGGACTGTCCGGTGTGGGGATGAAAGTCCCATCCGTGCCACGGGCAGCGAAGCCATCCCTTCTCGATGGAGCCTTCACCCAGCGGTCCGCCTTGGTGGGGACAGGCATTGGTCAGCGCCGAGTAGCAGCCTTCATGGCGCGTCAAACAGACCCCGCGGTGGCCCGCCGTCACGCTCTTGACCCGGCCCTCCTCGAGTTCTTCGATCTCTGCTGCCTTGTGCCAAACGAGCTTCGCGCTGCGACGCGGGGCCGAAGGCAGCCCGAGCATCGTTCGGCTCTGGTTCGAGGCCTGGGCCAAGAACTGTTCCACGCGCTGGCTCTGCCCGTCTCCGCCTTGAACCAAGTCGTCTCCCGTGAGTACGGCGCCGAAGAAGCTGTCGGTCTTCCACGTCCCGTGTACGAGCGTTGGCGTCTCGTTGCGGTTCGTTGGGTAGGGCCACGGGCTCACGTACCCATAGGGCTGATCAAGACTCCCGTCGCCGAAGCTGAAGCCCACGTTGACCGACTTGGCCTGCTCAGCGTTCTCATCCTCTACGAGCGTGATCAGGCTGGCCAGGTCGAAATGGTGAGGCCACAGCCGCACCTCGGATGCGGCCCCATCGCGACGGACAAACCGCTCCAGCACGAAGTGCGCGTTGGCGATCCAGCGCGCGAGTTCGACTCTCGCTTCGTCTTCGCTCGCGACATCAAAGGCAGCTCCGTCCTGCACCGATGCTTCCGGCATCTCGTGGTCCAACAACTCAAACGGAGCCACCGGATGGCCGAGCGCGAGCCCCAGAGACTCGACAAACCACCCCTGCCCGTCCGCCAGCGTCTTTCCTTGGGCCGCGAGCGATGCGACGACATCCCCGTCCTTGACGATGACCCAGGCGAGGTCCACGAGCCGCAGGCCAGCATGAACAGCGACCTCGTCTCCCAGCGCTCGAGAGAGCAGCGAGCCCGTGGCGCTATCCCAGCCCAGGTTGGTGTGGGCGTAGTCTTCGCGATGCGGGAGTAAGTCGGCAGCCGCGGCCGCGGGTACTTGCGACGCCCAGTGCACGGTGAGGCGAGCGTCGGCGAGTTGCGAAGGGGCGATGGTTCCGAGGGTGGTCCACATGGCGGAGCGTCTTTGTGAAGATTTTGAGCGCGCGCGGGGCTCTACAGGGGCACGACGCCCGCATACGGAACGCCGGTCAGGTACGCGAGGTCGCGGTCGTAGGTCGTGAGGTCGTCGAGGCAGAACTCCCCGAGGTGTTCGTGTCCGCAGGCCCGAGCCAGCACCTTCATCAAGCCGACGGTCGTGTCAAAGAAGTTCGTCAGCTGCGCGGCGGACTTGTCGATCTCCAGGCGCCGGCGCAGGTGCGATTTCTGGGTCGCGATGCCGACCGGGCAGTTGTTGGTGTGGCAGGCCCGCATGCCGAGGCAACCGATCGCCTGCATGGCGGCGTTCGAGACTGCGACCCCGTCCGCGCCCAGCGCAAGCGCTTTGACGAAGTCAGACTCGGTCCGCAGTCCACCGGTGATGATCAGCGTGACGTCACCGCGTCCCCGACGGTCGAGGTGCCGGCGCGCCCGGGCGAGCGCCACCATCGTGGGCACCGAGATGTTCTGCTTGAACACCTCGGGTGCCGCGCCCGTACCACCGCCGCGTCCGTCGAGGATGATGTAGTCGGCCGTTGCAGCGAGGGCGAAGTCGATGTCGGCTTCGATGTGCTGGGCGCTGAGCTTGAAGCCGATCGGGATGCCCCCGCTGCGCTCGCGGACCTGGTCGGCCACCGCTTGAAAATCCGCCGGGGTGTTGAGATCTGCGAAGGTGGCGGGGCTGATGGCAGGGCTTCCCGGCTCGAGCTGCCGAACCTCGGCGATCTTGCCCTTGACCTTG
>CAYGTG010001095.1:0-3178 GCA_964352485.1 uncultured Nannocystaceae bacterium
GGTCACCGGCAACACCATCGTGGACGCGGTTCACCACACCCTGGGAACGCTGCCTGTGCATGGGGCTCCGAGTGACCGTCTTCGTTCGCTGGAGTCGACCCGCGCCCGAGTCCTGTTCACGCATCATCGACGCGAGAGCTTCCCGCGTGGCGCCGCCGCCGTGATCGGGGCCGTCGCGGCGTTCGCCCATGCCGCCCCCGAGGTGGAGGTCGTGATGCCCACGCATCCCAATCCGGCCCTCGACGCGCTCCTCGATCCGTTGCGGGCGGCCCCCAACGTGCTGCGGTTGCCGCCGCTGGACCACGGGGAGTTGCTGTGGCTGCTGCGACGGTGCCGGTTTGCCATCACCGACTCCGGAGGCATCCAAGAGGAGGCCCCCAGCCTCGGTGTCCCCGTGCTGGTCACCCGTCGCACGACCGAACGGCCCGAGGCCCTCGAGCATGGGTGGGCGAAGCTGGTCGGTTGGCATCCCGAGCAGATCCACAGGAGCGCGCACCGATGGATGTTCGACGACGCGGCGCTGCGTCACGCCCAGCCCCGCTGCAATCCGTACGGAGACGGTCGGGCCGCGACACGCTGTGTGCAGGCCTTGCGCTGTCTGCTCGGGCTGTCGCGGCACGCTCCGACGGCGTGGACCGGACCGGCCATCGCGGCGTGAGCCTGGCCCTCCTGCGGGACCGTCAGCCGACCGGCGGGTTCACGACCAGGCCAAGGCCTGCACCGGTCATGTCGGAGTACGTGTATGGACCGACGAGTCCGGTAATCGTCGTGGACTGCAACGTGGCCGGGTCGAGTTTGTACGCCTTGTTGCCCTCGCGATCCGGGAGCCAGACGCTGCCATCGACATCGATACTCACGCCCACCGGCCCCACACACTCCGGCAACGCGATGTTCTCGTTGATGATGGCCATGGTGTCCACATCGACGGAGATCGCGCCGCACGGGTTGTTGGCGGCGATCCACACCGTGCCGTCTCGGTCGACCTGCAGCCCTCGCATGCGGCGACCGCCGGTGGTTGCGACGGTGTCGAACTGAGCCGTCGCGGGGTCGAACCGGGTGATCATCCCGGACCAACCGGCGGTCCACGGTCGACCCTGTGCATCGATGGCGATGCCGTATGGTTCGGCGCCGTCGGGCATCGACCAGCGCTGGACCTCGAGGGTTTGCGCGTCGATGCGAACGAGGTTCTCCCACAGGCCGATGGCCCACAGGTTGCCGTCCCCGTCGACCGCACCGCCGTAGGGACCGTAGTCGGTCCCGCCACTATTCCACAGCGGGATGGACACGCTGTCGACGACCGTGCCGGTCTTGCCGTCGATGCGACGGAACTCGCCGTTGTTCCCGAGCGCATCCCAAAAGCCCACCCACAAGTTCTCATCGGGCCCGGTGCAGCTGCCGCCCGAGGCTCCCGCGCCTCCGTCCCACGCGGTCGGGCGAGGGCCGTGGGTGTTGTTGCCATCGCCTCCGAGCGGCAAGTGCCACAGGACACACTCGTCCTCGCCCCAGGGCTTGACGTCCGCCGCGCCGGTGGAGGTTTCGATGACGCCGTTGGCGTTCGTGTCGACACAGTTCTCCGGGACGCTGGCGATCTTGGTGACGCTCCCCGACCGGTTGGTGACCGCGACATCGCCGGAGAGGTTGACCGAGGTGCGAGAAGGGTCGTCCGACCCTTGCGCAGGTCCGGAGAAGTAGCGGGCCAGCTCGGTCTCGGTGCGGGTGTCGATCTTTGAAACCGTGCCCTCGGGAGAGTTGGCGATCCAGATGATGCTGTACGCATCGTCCTCATCGGCCATACCGTCGCCGCCTGGGCAATCGCCGCCCGCGGTCGGGTCCGGACCGTCGGTATCAGCCCCCACATCGAGGACGTCTCCGGTGTCGTCTCCGTCGTCGTCCGGTGCCGTGTCCGTTCCTGACATCGTGAGGTTGATGCCCGATTCGTCGATTGTGGCGGCGATGGTGTCGTCAGACTCAGCGCCGCCACACGCGCCGCCGAGCGCGACGGGGCCCAGCAGGAGCGCGAGGACGTGGGGGCGAGCGACCATAGGTTCAGCATAGCCGCGACCCGTCCTTGGGACCCGGGCTCAATGTGTGAGCGCGGGAACGTCGATGACCTCCGTAGATGGGCCCGCAAAGCCGGTTTCCGTCTCTTCGGCCATCAGCAAGGAACGGGCCTGCCGGCGCCTGAGGGCCTTCGTCGTGCCTCATCGGCCAGTCTGACGTTGACAAGCGGGGGCTGGGCCGGTGTGTTCCTCTCCGTGAACATCAGCCTCACCGATCAGGTCGTGCTCGTCACCGGAGCGGGACGCGGTATCGGCGAGACGATCGCCAAGATGTCTGCTGCGGCCGGGGCAAAGGTCGTGCTCGCGGCCCGAAGCGCGGAGCAGATCGAGCGCGTCGCCTCCGAGATCGAGGCGGCGGGCGGCACCGCGTTGGCCGTCCCCACCGACGTCACGGACGAGGCGGCGCAAAAGGCGGTGATCACAGCAACGACGGAGACCTTCGGCCGCCTCGACGTGCTGGTGAACAACGCCGGCACCAACTACGTGGCCAACCTCGTGATGTCGAAAGACGCGCGCATCCGGGAGCTCTACGACGTCAACCTCTTCCCGGTGATCTCCCTGACCCGCCTAGCGCTGCGGCAGATGATTCGCCAGAAGTCCGGCCGGGTGATCAACGTATCGTCGGTCTCCGCCAAGGTCGGCGCCGCGTACTACAGCGCGTATGCGTCCTCCAAGGCCGCGGTCCTGGGCTTCACCAAGTCGGTGGCGCTTGAGGTCGGCAAGCTTGGTATCACGGTCAACGCGATCTGCCCCTGGTTCGTCGACACGGAGCTCGTCCGTGACGCCATGGAGAAACGCGCGAAGCTGTTTGGAAAGGATGCCGAGAGTTACCTGGAGGAGATCTTGGACGAGAGCCCGCAACGGCGGCTCATCACGGCGCGCGAGGTTGGAGGCCTGGCGCTGTTTCTCATGTCGCAGGAGGGTCGTGGCATGACCGGACAGTCGCTCAACGTCTGCGGCGGCGTCTCCATGGCGTGAACGAGGGCTTGATGCGCATCGAATCCGTTCATCTTCAGCACGTACGCATTCCGCTCAAGCGGTCGTTCAAGCACGCCCTGCACGAGCGGGCGCATGCGGACGCGGCCTTGGTCAGCATCTGTCGCGACGATGGGTCCGGG
>CAYGTG010001096.1:0-3173 GCA_964352485.1 uncultured Nannocystaceae bacterium
TCCCAACCCTTCCCAACCCTTCCCAACCCTTCGTGGTTCGGTAGACTGCAAGCGCATCTTGGCCTCAGATGAGATCGGGGTGCTCGGGTCCGAGCTTCGCCTGACGCCGGTTCTAGGCGAGCGCGGGGGCTGCGGAGCCGGCCGACGTGGACGCTGCCTCGGCGGGGGTTCGAGTTGCCTCGGCGACGACGTGACCGATGATGATCGTCGCGGGGGCGCTCACTCCGTGTGTTGCGACGATGCTGGGCAGCTCGCGGAGCGTGCCTGTAAACACCCGTTCCTGGGCGGATGACGCCTTCTCGATCACCGCGGCCGAAATGTTCGGTGGGTGCCCGGAGGCCACGAGTCGCTCGACCAGTTGGGGCAAGACCTTGATACCCATCAAGATCACGAGCGTGGTCTGCGAATCGTAGGCGGGCGCGGTGGGCTCGCTGTCGTCGCGCCCCACGGCAGTCACCACGTGCACGCGATCCGCAAAACCACGCCAGGTCAGCGGGATCTGGGCGGCTGCGGAGGAGGCGTGGATGGCACTCACACCCGGGACGACTTCAACTTCGATGCCCTGGGCGCGGTAGCACTGAAGCTCCTCCCCGGTCCGCGCAAAGAAACCACAGTCTCCGCTCTTGAGGCGAACGACGGTCTTGCCCTCGAGCGCGGCCTCGGCGGTCCACGCCTCGAGTTCCCGCTGACCCGCGGTCGCGCCTCCGCGGGGCTTGTTGACGACCCTCCACTCGGCGCTCGTGAGGTCCGACAGACCCTCCATCATCGCCTTGGCGACGAGGCGATCTGCAACGATGAGGTCGGCCCGAGACAGCCAGCGCAGGGCTCCGAGCGTGAGCATCTCGGGATCGCCGGGCCCGGCACCGATCAAAACGACTCGACCACCTGTGTCCGCTTGGGACAGAACCCGTCGGGCGCGGAGTTCGTCGCCGGTGTCGAGGTTGGCGAGCTCGGAGATCGAGGCCTGTGTTGCGAGCATACGCAGGCGGGGACGGCCCCACGGGGTCTTGTTCCAGGTGCGCAGCGCACCAAAGCGGCGGACAGCCTCTCCGGTGCCCGCGGGGAGCGCCAGGGCGATCTCCTGGCGGAGGCGGCCGGCCATCCCAGGACCTTGGCCCGCGGTGGAGATTGCGACGCGGACCGGACCGTCGCAGTGCAGCGCGGGCACGTCGAAATCGCATCGGTGCGGGACATCGGCGTCGTTGACCAGCTTGCCCTGAGAATGAGCGTGCTCGTACCATCGAAGGGACAACGCTTCGTCGAGGTCGCACAGAAACACGACCGAGAACTCTTCGACCCCAAAGGGCTCGGGCGTCCCGAGCTGCAGGTGGAACCGGTCCCTAGAGTCACTCAGCGTAGAGCCGTCGGCCGACTCGTGCAGGGGCCCTGCGAAGTCCAGCAGTTCGGGGATCTCACGGATCTTGGCGAGATGGGCGGCATCAGTCCACACGCACATAGGCGTCTTGCTGCGAGCCAAGTAGCGCACCCGGGCCAGAAGCTCTCGCCCGTGACCGATCACGAGGCCGGCGCCTTTGGGCCGAACCGCGATCATCATCCGTGCTTCGTCGGAGATCTGGGTCATTGCGCCGCCTCCCCATGAGGGTGAGCCGCAGCGAGCCGGTGGTGGATGCCACACTCGGTCTTGCCGCGGCCGCGCCATCGACCCGCGCGCTCGTCCTCGCCGGCGCGCACTCGTGAGGTGCAGGGGCGACAGCCTACGCTGGCGTATCCATCGTCGAGCAGCGGGTTGTAGGGGAGGTCGTGGTTGTGCAGGTGCTCGAACACCGCGGCGCGGGACCACCACGCCAGGGGGTTGATCTTCACCAGTCCGTGTGCGGCGTCCCACTCCACGCTCTCGACGTCAGCCCGCAGGAGAGAGCCGCTACGGCGTAAGCCCGTGATCCATGCGCTCGCCTGGGAGAGCCGATTGGCCAGCGGTTTGACCTTGCGGAGCTCACAGCACTTCTGGGGGTTGGTCTCCCAGAGCTCTTCACCAAATGCCTTCGCTTGGGCTTGCAACGACTGGCTTGGCTGCAGCCGCTCGATCCTGACCCCAAGTCTCTGCTCGAGCCGGGTGGCCAACTCGAGCGTTTCGTCGAACAGCAGCCCGGTGTCGACCAAGATTACCTCGACGTCGAGTCCGGCCTTCAGGGCGAGGTCGACGGCGACGATCGATTGCGGTCCCAAGGCGCTCGCCAACACCAAACCTCGCGGAAAACCCCGTCCAGCCCAACACAGGATCTCGAGGGGGTCCTGGAGGTGAGTGGGCAGCACGTCGTGGGTCTGCAGCGAATTTAACATTGTGCACCGTGTATTTGGGACAGCAGGCATATTAAGCAGTTGTTCACTGTATTTAATATCCAGCCCTGAGCCCTAATTCAGGAGTATCAGTCGCATCTACGGTGTCAAAACAAATAAAAACACGGCTTTAAGTGAATGATAGGCGAAAAACGTCGATCTCGGCTCTCTATGCGCCACTAACTCCCGGAACCTGGCGTGCGCTCAATCTACGGAAAATCGGGACTAAAAACGGGCGATTTACCCATCAAAGGGCCGCCCAGGGGATTAATGCCCGTCTTGAGCCGTAGATTTTTGTTGAGGGCGTGGTCGCAACCTCGGTCGTCAGTTCTCGTCTGAGCGGCATGAACTACCCGGCTTCCGCTCTTGTGCTCCTGTCGGTCCTCGTCGGCTGTGGCAGCGGCGACGGCTCTGCCCGCCTCTGAGACGGACGATCCGAGCGACTCGACGACGAATGCTGAGAGTTCCGGCGGTCCGGATGCGGATACGGATGCGGATACAGACGGCGAACTCGCGTGTGACGCGGTTGGCTTTGGAGAGGTTGAGACCTGGTCGTTGCCGGACTACGGCCAGCTGAGCTTGGCGAACCCGAACGATGCGTTCTCGAGCGTGGGTGGATATCGGGACTGCGCGGAGCCGGGGGAGGGGATGAACTTTGCGCTGCTGGACATGACCGGGGACGGGGGTCCGGACTTTGTGGTGACCGACGCGTGCGATACGAACGGTGTCGGAGCGGAGCGGTGGCTGGTGCACGCGGGCGAAGACGGCGGCTTCGGTGATGTGCAGTCGTGGTCGCTGCCCGACTACGGCCAGCTGAGGTTGGCGAACCCCAACGATCGGTTCTCGAGCGTGGGTGGATATCGGGACTGTGCGGA
>CAYGTG010001097.1:0-3173 GCA_964352485.1 uncultured Nannocystaceae bacterium
AGCTGCGAATCCCTCTGCCGAAACCCGGAACGGACTTCAGATCTGCGGTACTAGCCCTCAATCAAGCGCTCTTCGTGAGGAGGTCCGCGGCATGCTCCGCAGCGGCCAGTGCACCCTCGACGTATCCTCCTTCGGCCGGGGCGAGCTCGGTGCCGGACAGGTACAGGACCTCCGACCAACGGCCGGTCGGGGCTGGCAGCGGTCGGTAGCGGGGATGCTCTCGAAGCATCGCTTGGTCCGCGGCGGTGGCCACGAGCGGATCGTCGGCCCAGTCGACGATGCTCAGGCTGCAGGGCTTTCCTGCCGCGTCTCCGAACAGCGCCGCGAGCTGAGAACGGACCCGGTCCTGCAGCGTGTCTACGTTTGCGCGTCGCCAGGATGCGGGCTTGCCGAAGAACCCAAACAACGCCCCGGCCGAGCCGTCGTGTGGCGAGGCGTCGTGGATCTCGCCCAGCGGACCACAATGACTGACCGCGTCGCCGTTGAAGCCGTTGTCGCGCCAAAACGGCCCCTCGTAGATCGCGACCGCCTTGGCGTGGCCGGCCATCCAGGTGGGCACCCGCACCAGCGCTTCGCGCAGTGGCTCAGGCAGTCCGGGGGCGAACGCCACCGTGGCCACCACGATGCGAGGCGGGAGGGTGAGCACCACGCGTTCAGCCTCGAGCGTGCGGCCATCGCTGAAGAGCGCACGGACACCCGTGTTGGTGCGCTCGAGTTTCTGGAGGTGGGCGCCAAGCCAGCAATGCTGTGGGTCGAGGTCCGCGGCGAGTGACTCGACCACGCGGATCATTCCACCCTCGATCCGCAAGGAGCCACCCATGGTGGCCATGTCGAACGCTCGGGTGCCGCCGTGTTCGTCCTGAAACACGAGCTGTCCCTCCGTGTGCTGCTCGAAGGTCGGGATCGACCGTTCGCGCAGCAGGGACAGCACCCTTGGCTGGTGCGGCCACACCCAGGCCGGTCCGAGGTCTGCGTAGGTCCGTGCCGCGTCATGATGCGCGGTTCGAACCCGGCCGCCGAGCGTGCTGCGTGATTCCGCCAAAACGGATGCGATGCCCTGCGCTCGCAGGAGCCCGGAGAGCCGCACGCCGCAGACGCCACCGCCGACAATGAGAACGCTCGTCATCATGCCTCGGCGATGATGCACGAGGTGAAGCCCCTGCGAAGGGTGTCTTCATCGAGCTCGAGGCCGAGAACGACCATGCGGCTGCTCCGGGCTGCGTCGCCCCACGGCAGCCCGAGCGTGACCTCGACGGCCTCGCCCACGCCCTGCACGATCACCCGCTGCTCGACCCCGCTCAACGCCAAGATCCCTTTGACGCGAAGAATCCTCGCCTGCACGGACCCCAGCGCGGTCTCCACCCAATCCGAGAAGCGCTCGCCGTCCAGCTCGCAATCGTGGCTCAGCGATACGGCATCGATTCCATGCCTGCCGGCGACGCCGGTCTGCGAAGGCACGGTGCGCAGCACCTCGGACCGAGCGTCAAGCAGATCGAGCAGGGTGCCGCGGTCCTCGCCCTCGAGCTTCCCGAGTCGTCCGCGGGCGAATGCGGCCCCCGGCGCGTAGTCCCCCAGACTCTGTTCGAGGGCAGAGAGCTCCGCGTCGTCACAAGCATCGGCGTGCGAAAGCACGACCACGTCCGCGAAGCCCAGCTGCTCGATCGTGAGGTCGAAGCTCAGCGCCTTGTGTGCCGTAGATGCATCCAGCACCGTGACGATGCCGTCGAGTCGCAGGGACTCGCGGGCTGAGCCCCACGTCAGCGCACGAATCACGCCCGCAGGGGAGGCCGCGCCCGAGGTTTCGATGAGGATGCGGGTCGGCCTCGGCGTGGAGGCGGCGAACTCGGCCAGCGCGGCGTCGAGCTCGGCCTGGGCCTGGCAGCAGATGCATCCCCCGGTGATCTCGCGGATCCGCGACACCCGTTCGGCAAGAAGCTCAGCATCGATTCCGACCCGGCCTTGCTCGTTGATCAATACAGCGGTGCTCTTGGGCGGGAACTCGCGCAGCCAGTGCTCGAGCAGCGTCGACTTGCCTGCGCCGAGAAATCCGGTGACGACGGTGACTGGGATGGGAGGGGACATCAAGAAGGCATCGCAGCCGATCAGCGCGAGGAGACTTGCAGTGTCGCGCGGTCGTGCGTGCGAACGCAAAACCGACGCTGGCATGGAGGATTACACGCCGGGCGTGGAGTTCGAGCCGTCGAGCCCAGGCTCGAGTGGGCGCTCGTATTGCACGAAGTCGCGGCCATCGGAGGCCCGCGTGAACCGGTGTGACGCCTGGAATCCGAGCGTCAGGGCGAGGGCGGTGGCCCGTCCGTTGACAGCCGCGACCGTGACCCGAAGCCGTGTCGTTGTGCCGCCGCGCTCGAGCTCGGCGATGAGTGCTTCAAGCGCGATCGCCCCGTGTCCCTCGCCGACCCGGGCCGGGTGCAGACCCACGCCGAGGTCCACGACCGTCTCGTCGGAGTCATAGGTTCCGCCCGGGACACGTGCGTCGGGTCCCATCGTGCCGTATCCAAGCAGCGTACCGCCTGCATTGACCAGCGCGACGTGCTGGGGCGGGAGAAGCTCCAGCGCGCCCGATCCGGGGTCGTAGATGCCCAGCTCGCCAACGTAGCGCCACGTTGAAATCTCCAGGCGGTCGGTGTCGGTGAGCGGTCGAACGGAGACCAGGGGCTGCTTCGTCGGCGTTCGGTGACCCATGGACAGAAGTCTACGACGACCGCGGCAAGAGCGTAGGGGAGCGACCGATTTGGGCCAACCGCGGCGAGGTTATCGATCTCCGAACCGCGAGGCGCGCCGCAGGGCCCCAGGTTCCTGGCTGTGAACCACCTACGTGCAACGCTCGGCAATCGCGGTCGACCCCGGGGTTGATGTCTGATGATGAAGACCTCCAGCTCGGCCTGTTCTCCATCGCTCCTGCCTCGCCGCCGGGCCCGTGCGCGGCCCGGATCTGGCTTCGTTGTGTCGGCTGCGGGGCGGTGCAGTCGCGGACGATGTCTTGCGCACGCCCTTGTGCGCAGTGTCCCTGGGGACCCATGCGCGTCAGTGCAGCCCATCGGCGGCTGCCGCGGGTGGCGGTGCGTCACTGGGTGCTGGTGCCGCCCTCGCGCTGGGCTCGGGTGATGCCTGCTGACCGCGCCGCGGCCGACGCATTTCGCCGCGCCGTCGTG
>CAYGTG010001098.1:0-3171 GCA_964352485.1 uncultured Nannocystaceae bacterium
GCGAGCGCGGGGACAGCCAGATCGAGGTCGAGGTTCGTCAGACGTGTGGAAGCTTCGATCCTCGCGCCGAGGTCTACACCCCGATCGGCACCGACATCCGACATGACGATGGCTCGTTCCGTCGCACCGATGACGGCGCCGTCAAGACCGTCACCCTCCCCTTCGTCGCCGACGATCCCCTCGTTGCAGTCAGCGCCCACGGTGGAAACGGAAGCGGAACCTTCGAGCTGACGGTCCGCTGCATCGCCGGTGCCTGCGCGGGCGAGGTCGAGCCCGTCAACGACGCGGCTCCATTCCACGCCTCGATTTGCATCGAAGACGCTCGAGACTGCTTGTTCAACCAGAGCCCCGGTTCCGGCCAAGGACTCAGCGTGCTCGCGACGTGCCTGCAGACCTCGAGCGGTATCGACGGCACCTGCGCCAACGCCTGCGAAAACGACGACGACTCTCGCGAAGCCTGCACCCGCATGGCCGCGGCTGCCGAAGACCTGGGCGCGCGCGGAGACTCCTGCGTCGGGGTCCTCGATGACTGCGTCGACGAGTGCATGCTCAAGGATCAGAACAGCCCGTTCGCCGAGGACGAAGAGCCAGTCTTCATGAGCACGGGTGTGGCCCGTTGCTGGCTCGACCCCAACTTCTTCGGCACCTGCGACGAGTTTTCCCGCGACACCGAAGAGTGTGGTGGAGACCTGCCGTCGGTGAACGAGATGAACTACGGCATGTGCTTCAACTACTGCGAGGCGTTCACCGGAGGGTGGCAGTCCGACGTCGACGAGAGCTGCGACGAGTTCTGCTACTACAACGTCTGCGAAGACCTGTACGCGGACTGCATCGACACCTGTACGACGGATTCGGGCGACTGTTTCGACGAATGCGTCGCCGATGACGCCCGAAACGCCACCCACACGGGCACGAGCTGCTTCGACTTCTTCTAGGAGGATGAGGAAAGACCCGGCACGGCCCGCGCTCAGCCCTGCCGGCCGGGCTGTAGACGCTGTCGCTTCATGCTCTGCATCAGCACGCGTCCGGGCCCGGTCATCCGGGTCATGAACAGGCCCTCGCGGCCGAAGAGCACCTTGAAGCATCCGCCCACGCCGACGACGTCGTAGCCGACGCCCGAGCCGAAGGCCGCGAGGTTGCCCGTGGACACGGTGACCTCCTCGCCCGGCTCGAGGTCACGCTCGACGAAGTCACCGGAGCCGTGGATAAACACCAGCCCTTGACCGGAGAGCTTCTGCAGCAGGAAGCCCGCGCCCCCGAAGAGGGCGGCGCCAAAACGGCGCGCCACGGTGACGTCGATCTTCACGTCCCCGATCGCACCCAAGAAGGAGCCCGAAGTGCACGTGACGGGGCCCCAAGCCAAGTCCCAAACCGCGACCTTGCCGGTCTGGTTCGCGGAGAGCGTCACCGTCGCGCCGGATCGCTGCCCGGTGATGTGCGTGAGCGCGAGGCCCTCGCCCGAAAGCATGCGCGAGACCGCGGCACCGGGGATCTTGAGTTGCCACTGCACCCCCGCGTCGTGCGAGAGGATCGCGCCCTTGCTCGCCCACATCGTCTGACCGGACTCGAGGGCAACGGTCACCGTCTGCGCGATCTCTCCGCGCAACTCGTAGCTGCCAGGAACCCGCTCCGACATGTTGGCAACGTCAGGTCCTGAGAGCCTGGCGGGGAGCGAGGATGGAGGCTGCATTCGCTGAAGATAGCGCGGACCGTGGACTTCAGACACAGCCGGGCCCTTGGAGCGGCTCGTGACTTGCGCGCGTCTGCATGCGTTCTCCGGCCGTGCCACACTGCGGGCGCGCGCGATGAAGATCTGTAGCCCCAAGTCCGCCGTAGCCTGCGTGCAGTCCCACCAGCGCGTCTACGTGCACGAGGCATCGATGGTGCCCCATGCCCTCCTCGACGCCCTCGTCGCCCGGGCTCCGCAGCTGCAAGGGGTGGAGGTCGTGCACCTGCACATCGACGGCGATGCGCCTCATGTCCACCCCTCCCTCGAGGGGCATCTGCGCCACAACGCCCTGTTCGTGGGGCCCAACACCAGGCAGGCCGTCGCCGAAGGGCGAGCCGACTACACGCCGGTGTTCTTGGGTGAGGTGCCCTCGATGTTTCGCGCCTCACTCCCGCTCGACGTGGCTCTGATCCAGGTCTCCCCGCCCGACGAGCATGGGTACTGTCGCCTCGGTCTGTCGGTCGCCTGCGCCCTCCCGGCGATCGAAGCGGCCAAAGTCGTCATCGCGGAGATCAATCCTCAGGTCCCGCGCACGCTCGGGAACTCGGCCGTACACATCAACGAGATCGACTTCGCAGTCGAGGTCGATCGCCCGTTGCCGCGAATGACTCCGGCTGCGTTTGGAAGCACAGAGGAAGCCATCGGCGCGCACGTTTCCGGCCTCGTCCCCAACGGCGCCACGATTCAGGTCGGCATCGGCAAGGTTCCCAATGCGGTGCTCGCGGCTCTCCATCGCCACGAGGGCCTGGGCGTCCATACCGAGATGTTCAGCGACGGCCTGCTCACCCTGGCGACCACCGGTGTCATCGACGGCCACCACAAGACACGCTTTGAACGAAGAGTCGTCACTTCGTTTGCCGCCGGCTCCGAGGCGCTCCAGGCCTTCGTTCACGAGAACCCCTTCGTCGAGTTCCATCCTTCACACGTCGTCAACGATCCAAACGAGATCAAGAAGCAGCACCAGATGGTCGCTATCAACTCGGCGCTGCAAATCGATCTCACCGGCCAAGTCTGTGCCGACTCGGTCGGAGAGAAGATCTACAGCGGGATCGGCGGACAGATGGATTTTGTCCAAGGTGCGCTGCGCAGCCCCGGCGGTGCGGCCGTCATCGCGTTGCCCTCGACCGCTCGTCGGGGCCAGACCTCGCGCATCGTTCCGCGACTCGACCCGGGCGCGGGTGTCGTCACCACGCGCGGCCACGTGCAGTGGGTCGTCACCGAGCACGGGGCTGTCAATCTCCGGGGTCGTTCCCTGCGAGAGCGCGCCGAGTTGCTCATCGAGGTCGCGCATCCCGACTTCCAGGCCGAGCTCCGCCAGGCAGCCAAGGCGCGGTGCCTCGTCGACATGGGCTGCCGGTGACGCGATGTTGATCGAGTTGCTCGGGTGGGGCCTGCTCCTGCTCGCCGGGTCGCTGGCAGCGCTCGCGCTCAACGCCGTGGCG
>CAYGTG010001099.1:0-3168 GCA_964352485.1 uncultured Nannocystaceae bacterium
TGCTCGTGTCGTCGTCGTCGTCGTCGCACGCGGTCCCGGTCAGCGCCATCGCAAGCGACGCACCGACCAGCGCGCGGCCTCGCGGTCTTGGTGTCAATCTAGTCTTCTTATTCATAACTACGGGGTCGAGTGGACAACACGGTGGTGTGACAGTCAAGCGGGCGGCGGTGCTCGGAGGAAGTCCGGCTACAATCGCAGGCATGGGCCGTCGCGTCCGCAAGCCACACCAGCCACAGCAGGCGCGCTCACGGTTCCTCGCAGACGCCGTCCTCGAGGCTGCAGAGCGGGTCGTTCGAGAGGTCGGATGGTCCAAAGCCAAGGTCTCGCGAATCGCCAAGGTCGCCGGAGTCAGCGTGGGCTCGCTGTATCGCTACTTCCCTGGCCGGGATGTCCTGCTGCGCGCCATCATCGATCGTTCACTGCGCTCCGACCACGACGTGTTTCACACAGCCATCGAGGCTGCTCGCGGTGAAACCGTCGAAGACAGCCTCGAGGCATTTGCAAACGCGCTGCTGAGCGATGACCGACTCACGCATCCTGCGCTGCTCCGGCACCTCGTCGACCTGCTCGATGCGGCCGGCCGGCTCGACACCGTCCAAGCAACTTTCGACGAAATGATCCGGGTGTTTGCCGAACACATCGCAGCGCAGCACCCGGAGCTGGGGCCGGTCGAGCTGGTCGAGCGACGGTGCCACATCGCTTTTTGGGGCGCGCGTGCTGCGTTCGTGGCCCGCGTCCGCGTCGAAGAACCGTTCGACCTCGCGGCCTTCCGCGCTGATGCGCTGCATCTGATGGCAGCGATGCTCAGAAGAGACGAACGAGAAGCCAGCCGATGATCAACAGCGGCAAGCTAGCGCTCAGGAGCGAGAGCGTCAGGTGCAGTCCGAACATGGCGGCGTCGCTCATCGAAGCGGGCCGGGGCTCATTGTCGAGGCCCATCTCGCGCCGGACCTCATCCACGGGTCGACGCAGGAGTCCATCGGCATCTCGACCGTAGAGGTTCGTCGACTGCCGGCCGCGCACGAACGCCCGGAACAACCGCGCCGGATTCGTGAACACACCCAGGACCAACGACGCGGTGTTCAGCAACCACGCTGCGCGAACATCCCAACAGCCCGAGCCGAGCTCCCACGCTCCAATCTCTGCCTCACCAAGGTTCGAGGTGGCGTAACCGGTGACGAGATGATGCATGTCGTGGAACACGACGGCACGCCTTCGTCCTTGCGTATTGGGAATCGTCACCGGGATTCCGAGCACCGTGACCGTGACGGTAGCCTTGCTGTACCCGCCGTCCTCCCCGAAGCCGTTGGCTTCGAAATAGGCGGCTCGCGCATCGAGGAGGGTCGTCATGTTTAGAGTGTGCGACCGGATCCGGGTCCCGGCGACTCGCGTTCTCCAACGCGAAAACGCCAGCGATTCCGAACGCTTCGACACCACGAACAGTCCCGTCTACAGGTTCACCCGTCGTGGGCCAAAGCCGCGATTGCCTCGCGCAGTGTTGTGGCCCGGGTCGAGGACTCCCCCTGCGCGGCCACGGCGATGCTCAAGGCGCGCACGTACAACGGGCGCGCTCGTGCCGGCGTTCCTTGCTTCACCAAGGCCTCAGCTTCGACCGCCAGGCACTGCCCAGCCACGTCGTGTCCGGCGCCAAATCGATCCTCGAAGACACGCCGAGCCGCGCGAGCATCCTCCAGCGCGCCGGCCAGATCCCCTGCCGCAAGCTTGGTCTTCGCGAGGTTGAGCCGCACTTCGGCAGACTCGGCGTGACCGGCCCCAAACTGTGACTCATAGAAAACGAACGCCTTGTTTGCGAGCGCCAACGCTCGCTCGTGCTCGCCCCGGCTGGAGGCGAGCTGCGACAAGCTGTTGTCGACCGCCACGGCCAAGATGTGCTCCGGCGGGGCTTCCCGCTGCACCCGCTGTAGAAGCGCCTCTGCCTCCGCAGTTCGTCCCAGGTCTGCGAGCGCGGTGGCCTTGCTATACCGCGCTTCCCCGGCGGCCACGTGGTGTTCGCCATACGCTCGTTCACGGCGACGGACCGCCTGCTCGTACGCCGCGAGTGCCTGTTCATGTTCGCCGCGACGTTGGCAGACGTTTCCGAGGTTCTGATAGTGCGTGCCCAGCTGTGGGTCGTCATCGCCGTTCTCCGCTGCGAACACCTCGATCGCACGCTGGGCCGAGGCCAAGGCGGTGTCAAACTCCCCGGCCTCGATCTCGATGGATACGAGGCTGGCAAGGACCGTCGCTTCTTCTCTTGCATTGTCGAGCTCGCGCCAGATCTCCGCCGACTGCATGAGCAGGGGGCGAGCTTCCTTGATGTCTCTTCGGGCCAGGGCGACCTCTCCGCCGCGCATGAGGATGCGAGCCTGCTTGTTCTTGTGCGATCCGCCCGCGGCCTCTTGGGCGCTCGCTGCAACCCGCAGCCAGTGCTCGGCGCCGTCCAGGTCGTTTTGATGCTGGGTCACCCAGACCAGCGACAGTGCGATGTTCGCGGATCCTTCGTAGGCCCCCGTCATGACGGCCAGCTCGTACGCCGCAGTGAAGTCGGAGTTGGCTGGCTCGAGTTCGCCGCGGCGCGCGTACACCTTGCCCCGCTGATAGAAGGCCTCGGAGGACACGGATGGCCGCCCGAGTGCTTGGGCGCGACGCACAGCCACGTGAGCCTCTTCGAGGGCATCGTCAAACAAGCCGCTGAGCGCCAATGCATCGACACGCTGCATCAGGCCCGAGAGCGCGGCCATCTCGTCGTCGCTCCCCGGCCTCGACTCCGCGCCGTCGCAATACAGCGGATCGACCATGCCCTCGGCCACCCCTTCGGCCTTCAAACCTTCGGGCGCCTCGATCAGCAACCCGACCACGGCGTCGAAACGCTCGAGCAGCTCGCCGTGGCAGGCGAGAACCGCTGCGGAGGCCTCCGCCTCACAGCCCTGGTTCAAGACCTCGTCCAGCCGCTCCGCATAGCGGCTCACCAGGGCGACGGAACGATGCCCCACCCCGAGCGACTCGCTGAGCAGCGCACGTCTGGGCGCCGACCAACTTCGTTCGAGCTGCATCGAGGTCGGGCAGGTCTGCTCGCGGTCCGCAGCGATCCCCATCCCGCCAACCGCCGCGATCGCAACAAGGCCAACCCCACCCACCCACGCCACCCCCCGACAAACCCCGCCCAGC
>CAYGTG010001100.1:0-3163 GCA_964352485.1 uncultured Nannocystaceae bacterium
GGGTAGGGCCTGCATGACCGCGGTCACGATCAGCTCCCCAACCTCCGTCGTCCCGTCCAAGAACTGGACTTCGAGGCGCTGCGTGCCGCTTGTCGTAGACTTCTGATGCTGGATGTCGAGCTTGGTGCCACCGAGGGTTGCGAAGATGGACAGCTCGAACTCCGTCACGAGCGCGTCGCCCGCGGTGCTTTTCCAGACGAACGACTTCGACGAGGGCTGAATCACCTGACCCTGGGGCCGCGGCCAGGGTTCGCTGACCATTTGCGCGAAGTCGGCCACGTGAATGACGCGAGCCGCGTACGCGAGTTCAAGGATTTTCCCCCCTACGGTGAGGTTGAGGCCCACTGGGGGCCCGTCGAGCACCTCAGTTCGCAGAGCCTTGATGGGTACTTCGTGTCCGATGATCTTCGACTCGCTGTCCAGAACACCCGCGCCGACCAACGTCAGCTGAACGGACTCCATGCTCCGGGCTCCGGTGCTTGGGTCCTCTTTGGTCACGATGACGATATCCGTGTGCGTCGTAGGCTTCGGCATGGTTCCCATTGAGTGGCCCCAACGCCGAGTTTGATCCCCACTGCGCGAAGAAACTCAGAGCCGCACGCGACCTACTCGCAGCGATACTCGGGCGTCCCGAACGTATCGTTGTCGTACGTCAGCGACCCAAAGTAATCGAACGCATCCCCCTCGACCCGGAACTGGATCGTCCCGGTCAAGGCCCCGGGGCTTCCGTCGACGAACTCGATGCCCCAGTCTTCGACGATGAGCGACTGACCGAGGTCTTCCCGGGTTGCGCTGGCCATCTGGAGCTCGTAGCCCATCCCAGCGCCGCTGAGCAGGCTGCTTGCCGGCATCCGGCCGGTCTTGACGTCGTAGCGAACGGTGCTCACCGACTGCGTGTCGTCGACGGAGATGTCCGAGTCGAAGTCGAGGCTGCCCAGCGACGCCTTGACGCGGTCCCAGGCGCTGGTGTCGAGGGCGATGGGGCTGGTGGGGTTCTCCCCGTAGCCGAGCAGTTCGACGTAGGGCCCGACGTCGTCGAACGTGAGCTCCACCGAGGAGGAGAACGGATCGCTGATGTCGATGTTGGCCACGACCCGCGCGCCGACGAGGTAGCTGTCGACGAGGAACAGGTTCTCGGTCAGCGTGTCGCCTGCCGCCGCGAACGAGAAATCGGCGTTGGCGTAGAAGCGCGTCGTCATCTCGGCGCCGCCACCGTTGGTGTAGTAGACGCCGTCCCCCTGGAACTCCCAGTCCGTCGGGGTGGCGTCCGAGCGGTTGTCGATGATGGCGTCGACGATCCCGACGGTCACCGAACTCACCAGCGTCACATTGAGACCGCCGCACGCGACCATCTCGTGGATCGATTGGTCGTAGTCCACGGCAATGTCCACGTGCGCTTGGGCATTCGCGTCTCCGCGGCAGTCTCGAAGCAGGTTTTCATCGCCGGCTGACGAGCTGTCGCCGCTTGGCGAGAGAAGACATCCGCTCAACGCGAACGACCCCAGCGTACTCGATCGAATCCAAGCAGGTCCCATAGGGCCCAATCCTACCAGCCCGCGGTCGGGAGGGGACCGTCCGCTTGTGGGCCCGGGTCGCAGGCCGGGCCCACCGTGTCGATCACGCGCTAGGGGACGGCCCCTAGTTCGGTGCTTCGGTGGTGAACTCGAACACCAGCTCTTTGTCCTTCATGTCCACGTGCACGGTGCCTCCGGACTCGAGTTTGCCAAACAGGAGCTCGTCGACCAGCGCTTCTTTGATCTTCTCGTCGATGAGTCGAGCCATGGGCCGGGCGCCGTAGAGCTTGTCGTAGCCTCGATTCGCGATCCAAAGCGCCGCGGCGTCCGTGTAGGTGATGCGAACGTTGCGGTCGATCAGCTGCAGCTCGAGCTCACCGAGCATCTTGTCCGCGACCTTGCGAATGACGTCTTTGCCCAACGGCGAGAACGTGACCACCTTGTCGAGTCGGTTGCGGAACTCCGGGGTGAAGACCTTCTCGAGCGCCTTGTTGGAGTCCGAAACGTCGGGGCCGTCTTCTTCGTCGCTGAACCCGACCTTGCGGGCGGTCATGTCGGCCGCACCTGCGTTGCTCGTCATGATCAGGATGACGTTGCGGAAGTCGGTCTTGCGACCCGTGGTGTCGGTGACCGACGCATTGTCCATGAGCTGAAGCAGGACCGCGAAGATGTCGGGGTGGGCCTTCTCGATCTCGTCGAGAACCAGGACGCTGTGGGGTTGCTTGCTGACGGCGTCGGTGAGCAGGCCGCCCTGGTCGAAGCCGACGTATCCCGGAGGCGCACCGATGAGGCGGCTGACGCTGTGCTTCTCCATGTACTCGGACATGTCGAAGCGCAGGAAAGGGACGCCGAGCAGCCGCGCGAGTTGCTTGGCGAGCTCGGTTTTGCCGACGCCGGTGGGTCCGGCGAACAGGAACGAGCCGATCGGCTTGTCCTCGCGGCCCAAGCCAGCGCGAGCCCGCTTGATCGCGTGGGTGACCGTCTTGACGGCGCTTTGCTGTCCGTAGATGACCCCGCCGAGACCCTCTTCGAGCTTCGCGAGCAGCTGCTTGTCGTCGGTCGAAACCGACTTCGGAGGGATTCGAGCCATCCGAGCGATGACCTCTTCGACTTCGAGGAGGCCGATGGTCTTGGGCTCGGGAAGCTCGGACGCTTCGGACTCGTCGTTTTCGGGCTCCGGCTCGGCGTCCTCATCGAGGGCATCGTTGACCGAAGGCTTGGGCGGGCGGAGCAGGGGCACGTCGATCCGAGCGGCCGCGCCGACCTCGTCCATCACGTCGATAGCGCTGTCGGGGAGGTTGCGGTCGCGCAGGTACTTGTGGGCCAGCTCAACCATCGCCTCAAGCGCCTCGGGCGTGTAGCGGACGTTGTGGTGGGTCTCGTAGACCTCCGCCAGGCCTTGGAGGATCAACAGCGCCTCCTCGCGGGTGGGCTCGACGATCTCGATCTTTTGAAAGCGTCGGGCGAGCGCCGCGTCGCGTTCGAAGGCGGACTTGAACTCCTTGAAGGTGGTCGCGCCGATGCAGCGCAGCGACCCACTGGCGAGGGCCGGCTTGAGCAGGTTGGAGGCGTCCATCGAGCCCCCCGACGTGGCCCCCGCGCCGACGACGGTGTGGTGGCCCTCTACCGGCGGGCCCTCCAAGCCTACG
>CAYGTG010001101.1:0-3160 GCA_964352485.1 uncultured Nannocystaceae bacterium
TGCTGACACTCACGCGGAAGATCGGGCAGAAGATACTGATCGGCAACGGAATCGAGATCGTCGTCCGGGAGGTCCGGGGGCGTCAGGTGCGGCTGGGGATCTCAGCGCCGGCGGGACTGCCGGTGTACAGGGAGGAGCTGTACCAGGGGATCGCGGACGAGAACATCAAGGCCTCGAACACGCCGACTCCGGACGAGCTGTCACGCCTCTACGCGCAGTGGAAAGCGCTCGCTTCGGTCGAATAGAGGTTCCGCAGTCCCAGCTCATCACACTGCCGATGGGCTTGCCCGGCTTCCCCGAAGCCAAGACGTTCGTGCTGATCGACGGACATCGCGACAACCCGTTCCGCTGGCTCCAGGCGTTCGAACGTCCGGACCTGGCACTCATCGTGATCGACCCGCTCGCGGTCGCCCCAGATTTCCCACTCGACCTGGTCAGACGCTCGGCTTCGTTCGCTGGAATCGATCCCGACGAAGACCTCGTGGTGCTTGTCGTTTGCACGGTCTCGCAAACCGAAGAACCCACTGCCAACTTCCTCTCGCCGATCGGCATCGGTAAGACGTCCCGCCTCGGCGCGCAGGTCGTCGTACACGAATCTGGGTTTGGCTCGCAAGAGAAGTTCCTCCATCTGCTGAAAACGCCGGATCGCGCCTAGGCGCGGCCCATCCCCGGACGCCGTCCGGCACGCCTCCTTCCCTGGACGCCGTCCGGCGCGTGCCGGCCCTGGACGCGTGGCGGCGGATGGCGGCGCGTGCCGGCGACGCTCAGCCTTGGCATGCACCGTCGCCGCCAGCGCGTCGCTGAACCGGTCGACCGGATCGCCATAGATTCGTCGATCGTCAGTAAGCCGTGGCACAGAATCGCCATCGTCTCGCCGATCGTCGGCCCGCTGGCGTCTGACCTCTGAACACCGTGGGGACGAAGAAGAGACACGGGTGTACCTGTCGGCACCGCACAGTGTCTCAGAACGGAATCGACACCCAGGACATCCCTGGACCCCTTCAACGGTGGATCCGCCTCAGCGGACCACTCAAGAACAAAACGGAGGTCCCGTCAAATTTCTGGGTCGTTCGCACAATGCGACGTTTGGCACGCTTCGAGCAGTAAGTGTTCTCGCCTACCGATTCTTCGAGGACCGCCATGCATCTCGTCACGACCACTCCCGTCACCACTCCCGTCCGCGTCCTTCCCTTCAAGCGTGCCTATCGAGGTGAATCTGCGAACGACTCCGGATTGATGACGCCGCAGACCCGAACCCATCACGTGAACACGCTGGTCGCAGGGTTGGTCGGTCGGGTCGCGGCTCGCGTTCAATCGAAGCACGTCAACATCGCCCTGCGTCTCGCACCGGGCGACCCGGCCGTGACCACCGATCCTGGAGAGCTGTGCTTTGTGATCGGGGCCGTCCTTGGAGCCGCCCTGCGGATCGTCGAGGAGGAGCGCGGCGAGTACGTCGGCGTGCATGTCTGCGCGGCACGCTCGAAGGTGCGCATCTCCATCACGACCGACGGAGTCCCTCCGCTGCGTTTCGTTCGGGCGCTCGACCCTCGCGGTACGGGTGGAGAGGTCGACCCCACCCTCGCTCACTGCCGTCGACTCGTCGAGGCGCGCGGCGGCGCGCTGGTGCTGACCGAGGAAGACGGACGCCTTGGGTTCGCACTCGAGCTGCCCCGCGCTGTCCTCTCTCCGGGAATCCGACTCGTCCCTGGTCTCGGTGACGAGTCCGATCTCCGAGAAGCAGCGTGAACGCACCGTGATCCCTCCAAGCGCCAACGGACCGCCGGCGCACGTTCTGCTCGTCGATGATGAGCCGGTCGTTGCCAGAGAGTTGCGCGATCTCGTGCAAACCTACGGCCACCGTGTGACCGCTTGCAACAGCTGGACTGAGGCCTTGCGCGCCTTCGGAAAGGGAGACGTCGACCTCATCCTCATGGACGCCGTCATGCCCACGGTGGATGGCTTCAAGCTGACTCGGATCATCCGGTCCCGAGCGAAAACCTACGTCCCCATCGTCTTTTTGACCGGCCTGGCCGACGACAGCGCGCGTGCCAAAGGCATCGAAGCCGGCGCCGACGACTTCCTGATCAAGCCCATCGATCCGCTGGAGCTCCAAGTTCGCATCAAAGCGATGCTTCGGATCCGCTCGCTGACGAAGGCCCTGGAGGAGAAGTCCCGTACGCTGAGTCGACTCGTTGCGATGGACGCCCTGACCGGGATCGGCAACCGTCGGTCCTTTGACGAACGCATGCAGACCGAGCTCGGCGAGACCAACCGTTCGCACGAATCGGTATCCGTACTGCTTCTGGACCTCGACCACTTCAAGTCCGTGAACGACTCGTTCGGACACACGGTCGGCGACGACCTGCTGCGGGTCTTTGGGAGGCTGCTGGCCGACAACACCCGAGCGTGCGACCTGCCCTACCGCTACGGCGGCGAGGAGTTTGCGGTGGTCTGCCCAAGTTCGACGACCGACGACGCGTGTACTCTCGCGGAACGTATTCGAGCCGCCTTCATGCGCATCAGCCCGACCGCGACCGCGGCAGGCCGACGCACGTGTTCGATCGGTGTCGCCGGCACCGATATCCTACCGGGGGCCTCCAAGGAGCTGTTGCTACAAGCGGCAGACGCCGCGCTGTACCGCGCCAAGGACTCGGGACGAAACTGCGTCTGCAAGTTCGACCCCCTGTTCGATCAGAAGGTCGCGTAGCCGGGCGGACAGCGCTGCAGACGGTTTCGCGAGGCGACTAGAAGTCGTGCCTCGACCAGCCGTCTGGCTCTTGGGCGAACCAGATCGCAGCGTGGACCGAGAGCCACTGCTCGGCGCGTCTTGTGCCCGAGGTGCCCAGCAAGATCCGTTGCGCTCCCGGGGCGGTGCGCGCCCGGGTCTGCACGACCACCGTCGACCCCTCTTCGAGGCGACGTAGAATCCATCCGAGTACGAGGTTGGGGTCCTCGAGGCGCACCGCGAAGCGACTTCCCGGCTCGAGCTCGGCGGCGGCACGCAGCACGCCCTCGGGCGCGGCGTCGTCGATGAGCGCGTAGTCGCCTTCAGGCAGCGCCGTCGCCAGGGCCTCGGCCCCCCCTTCTCCCTGCACGAGACACAGGGTCCCCGGGACAACCTCGCCCGCGAACGCTTCGAGCGACTCGCGAACCTCGAGCT
>CAYGTG010001102.1:0-3154 GCA_964352485.1 uncultured Nannocystaceae bacterium
GCTTGAGCGCCCCTACAAAAAAGCATGGCCGCTCGAGCGGGCGCTCAAGCTTCTCGTCGACGGTCGAAACGAGCACTTCGACGGCGAGCTCGTCGATCTCTTCGTCGGGTCGATGGACGACGTCCTCGAGATTCGCAAGCGGCTCTCCGACGACGAGATGCCCGCCAGCTAATGGCCGCCCAGCGGTGCGGCGAGTCACACTCCAACCCGCGGCAGGCTCAGTAGGCCGCGCCGCCGGAGTCGCGATCGATCGCCTTGGCCCGCGACGCGTCCGCCTCGACCTGCTCTTGGGCCTCGACGGTGTATCGCGTCGTGGGCTCGGCAAGGAGCCGCGCAAAGGGAATCGGCTCCCCACTCTCTTCGCATTCGCCGTACGAGCCGTCGGACATTCGCGACAGCGCAAACTGCACCTCCAACAGCTGGCGGCGGTCCATGTCGGTCTGCGCGGACTGCTCGCTGCGCGCCATCTCCCCGGAGACCAGCTCCGGATTGTCCATCGGCTCAGCCTGGTCGTCCTCGGTGATCTCGACGACCCCCCGCGCCAGCAGGCGTTTGCGCTGCCCGAGCAGGTTTGCTTTCAGCTGCTCGAGCTGCGCGGCATTGAGGTGCTCGCTCATATCCCGGAGGCTATCAGCGTATGCTCGAACGATGAACGAAGAGGCGCTGCGGGCGATGCTGCGCACATTCTCGACCAGCGGTGGTCGTGTATGCGTGCTGACCGGCGCCGGCATCTCCGCAGAGAGCGGGATTCCGACGTTTCGCGGCCCCCAGGGCTACTGGAAGGTCGGCTCGGAGAACTACCACCCACAGGAGCTGGCGACCCTCGAAGCGTTCGACCGGCATCCGCGCGACGTCTGGCGTTGGTACCTATACCGCCGAACGGTCTGCAGGAACGCGAACCCATCGGCGGGCCACCAGGCGCTCGTCCGGATCGAAGCCGCACTCGGCGCTCGTTTCCTGCTCGTCACGCAGAACGTCGACGGCCTGCATGCGCGCGCGGGCTCCCGCGATCCCTACGAGATTCACGGGAACATCGATCGGTACCGATGCGCATCGAGGTGCACCGACGCCACCTACCTGCTTCCCGAGGACCTGCCAGCGTTCGACCGACAGACCCCGCTGCGCGAGGACACCTACCGTGCGCTCTGTTGCCCTAACTGTGGCCGCCCTGCGCGGCCTCACGTGCTGTGGTTCGACGAGTGCTACGAGGAGGCGCTGTTCCGGTCCGGTAGTGCGTATCAGCAAGCGACCGCGGCAGATCTGCTGATCGTCGCCGGGAGCTCGGGCTCCACGAACCTCCCGATGCAGATCGGCACCCACTGTGCCCGCGCCGGCGTGCCGATGATCGACATCAACCCAGACGACAATCCGTTCGGGCAGCTTGTCGTCGACTCGGGCGTGGGTCTGACGCTGCGGGCGCCAGCGGGTGTCGCCCTCCCCTTCATCACTGAGGCGCTCACTGCCGCGTGATACGGTCTGTCTGCGGGACGATGGCCGACGAAACGTACGACTTCATCATCATCGGATCGGGGTTTGGCGGCAGCACGGCGGCACTGCGGTTGGTCGAAAAAGGCTACCGCGTGCTCATGCTCGAGAAGGGCAGCGAGCTCAAAGCGAAGGACTTCCCCAAGACCAACTGGGACCTTCGTCGCTACATGTGGGCGCCATTGGTGGGCTTCCGCGGCCTGTTCAAGATGTCGTTCTTTCGGCACGTGACCATCCTGTCGGGCGTGGGTGTCGGAGGAGGATCGCTGGGCTACGCGAGCACGCACCCCGTGCCCAAGGACCCGTTCTTCGCCGCTCCCAGCTGGGCCCACCTGGCCGATTGGAAGGCCGAGCTGACGGAGCACTACGACGAAGCCAAGCGCATGCTGGGCGTCACCCAGACGCCGATGCTCACGCCACCGGACAACATCCTCAAAAAGATGGCGGCCGACAACGGCCATCCCGAGGCGTTCCACAGCACCGATGTCGCGATCTACTTCGGAGAGGCGCCCGGCAAGGTCACCCCGGACCCCTTCTTCGATGGGGAAGGCCCCAGCCGCACGGGGTGCATCCAGTGCGGCGGCTGCATGCTCGGATGCCGCCACAACGCCAAGAACACGCTCGACAAGAACTATCTCTACCTCGCGCGCAAGCGCGGGCTCGAGCTGCAGGCCGATACCGAAGTGACCAAGATCCGTCCGCTGCCCGGCGGTGGCTACCGGATCGAGGCCAAGCAAGGCCGAGGATGGTTCCGGAGTGCGGTGTCGTTCCAGGGGACGCGAGTCATCGTCGCCGGAGGCGTTCTGGGAAGTGTTGGGCTTCTGCTCGACCAAAAGGAGGACGCAACCTGCTTGCCCAAGCTCTCGCAGCGACTCGGCCACGGCGTGCGCACCAACTCCGAAGCCCTCATCGGGATCGTCTCGCGGAACAAGGACGTGGACATGTCCGAAGGCATCGCGATCGGATCGATCTACGAGACCGACGCTGTCTCTCACCTCGAGCCCGTCCGCTACTCGAAAGGTTCGGGCCTGTTTCGCATCCTCGTGGCGCCTCACGTGGGCGGGGACAACCCATTCATTCGCATCGCCAAGCTCGCGGGCATCTGCCTGCGTCACCCGCTGCAGATCCTCAAGGCGCTCACCGTTCGCAGCTTCGCGGAGCAGACCGCCATCCTGTTGTACATGCGGAGCACCGAGGGCACGCTCCGGCTCAAGCGGAACTGGCTGGGCGGCATCGGCACGGCGCCGGGCGAGGGAGAGTTGCCCACGGCGTCCATTCCCGAAGCCACCGCGCTCGCCAAGCAGTTCAGCCACGAAGCCGACGGCATGCCGTTTTCGATGTTCACCGAGACGTTGTTCAACATCCCGACCACCGCGCACATCCTGGGAGGTTGTTGCATGGGGGACAGCATCGAGACGGGCGTGATCGATGCCAACCACGAAGTCCACGGCTATCCGGGTCTGTACGTCATGGACGGTGCATCGATCTCCGCCAACCCTGGCGTCAACCCTTCGCTGACCATCACCGCGCTCGCCGAGCGGGCCGTCTCCAAATTTCCCCGGAAGGGCGAGTCTCTTGCGGGTTCACGCGATCACGCCGCCCTCGCGGGCTAGGCCTCAATCAAGCGCTGTTTTCGAAAACCCGTGTAATCAAGGGCTAGTAGGCGCCG
>CAYGTG010001103.1:0-3150 GCA_964352485.1 uncultured Nannocystaceae bacterium
ATCGGGAAGCAATTGAAGAAATAAGAGCAGAAATGACGGATCGCTTTGGCGCCGTGCCAATACAAGTAAGCAATCTGTTGACTGCAACTGGCATACGTAATATTGCACAGGTTCTTCGATTAACGAAAGTCGTGTTTAAAAACCAACGCCTTTTCCTGGAATTCCCGAAAACCGAAGACGATGCCTTTTTCTACGATAAGCTGTTCCAGCCATTGTTAAAGCAGCTCGATAAACTGCAAAATCGATACGTGCTAAAAGATTCGAAAAGAGGTAGACTCCGTGCCATTATCCAGGAAGTGGATACTTTAAGTAGCGGATATGAGTTGATGAAGACACTTGAGCTTGTTGATAGGCTAAATCCTTGATTTACAGTAGTTTGTGGAAATGGAAAAAGGAGTAAGAAGAATCAAGCAAACCGCAAAGTAGCTCAATAATATTCTCCTTACTCCTTACTCCTTACTCCTTACTCCTTACAACTCCCATCCTTTTCTGTATTCATAATGCAGGAGTGCGTCGGCATCTGGTGCGTTGTGGAACTTGCCTTTTGCACCATCCCAGAAGAGTTTACGCCCGTAGCCAGCACGTAGTGCTACAACACCGAGCAACATGGTTTCTGTCAGTGGTCCAGCATAGGAAAGCGGGCAGGATGCTTCGCCGATACCCATGCATGCATTGGCCCAGTTCATTTCATGACTCTCAGCAATTCGAGGTAGCATCTGGGGTACATTCGCGTACTCTTTCTCCAGATGTTCTGGGTAAAGCCGAGGATTATGACCATAGGTATCATAGACAAGTACGCCTTTTTCACCGATGAGCATGGCGCCACCGCCTTTGTTTACTTCTGCATCAGCCGGCATCACGTCTGGTCTGCGAGGGAGCAGCCCGCCATCATACCAGGTCATCTGAATCGGATCACGTCCGCCACGTGCAAACTCGTAATGCACAAGCGTAGAAAGAGGATAGGATGCATTGTCTTCACCACCAAAAGGTGATCCAGCGGCTTCAATAGATGTCGGGTAATCAAGATCAAGGGCCCAGTATGCATGGTCAACAAGGTGTGCGCCCATGTCGCCGAGGGCGCCGGTACCATAGTCCGTCCAGCCTCTCCATGAGAACGGCATGTAGGAAGAATGGAAGGGTACTTCTTTGGCAGGCCCCAGGAAGAGGTCCCAGTCGACGCCATTCGGCACTTTTTCAGACTTTTCAGGCCGTGCCATGCCTTGAGGCCAAATGGGACGGTTTGTCCAGATATGGGCTTCGTGAACGGTGCCGATAGCGCCGGCCCAGACCAACTCAAGAAGACGGCGCCCATCGTCATGTGAATGCCCCTGGTTGCCCATCTGTGTTACAACACCTGTTTCCTTTGCAAGTTTGGCAAGTACCCGTGCTTCATGCACAGTGTAGGTAAGGGGTTTCTGTACGTATACATGTTTGCCCATCCGCATTGCCATCGCCGCCGCAGAGGCATGAACATGGTCAGGCGTCGCGATTACCACTCCGTCAATGTCTTTCTGCTTTTCGAGCATTACCCGAAAATCTTTGTACCGCTTCGCTTTTTCATAGGCAGCTTTCAGTGCTGTGCGGTTGTCGCGCAGTTTGCCTTCGTTATCGTAAAAAGACCCTTCAACGCGCCGGTCATCGACATCGCAAATCGCTACAATATTCTGACTGGTGAGCGCGCTCATATTTGAAGCGCCCATGCCGCCTGCGCCAATTGCGGCTACATTCAGGGTATCGCTTGGTGCCCTAAAGCCGGGGCCGCCCAGGATATGCCGGGGCAAGACCATGGCGCCGAAAGTGGTGGCCGCCGCAGTACCGACAAACTTGCGGCGAGAGAGGTTGGTTTTTTTCATGAGTTTAAAGGTCCTTAATGCCAAAGGCAATTGATAAAACGCTTGGGATGTTAGTAACAGATTAGCGTATTGTAGCACGATTTTCAAGAGAGGATCAGGTTCTTTGTTAGCGAGGCGCGTGCATCTTGAAGTGAAGTAATTGCAGTTAACATCATGCAAAGGTGAGACAGTTATTGAGAAACAAGATCATTACTTAAGAAGCATTTCAATGAATTGACGATTTAAAGCCGGGCAATCCCTTCTGATCTCAAGGTACTACGTCTACTATCTCACTAAATAAAATGAGTTCGACCATTGGAAAGGCCCTTGATACACCAGATTCTGCGCTTCGTGAAAAGTAACAATGGATACTTTGCGTGTAGGCACATTCTCTGGTACGCTTATTGCCAATCGTTTTCTTAATCATCGGCTTCAATACCCCATCTCTAGAGCCCCCCGCTCATTGCTAGACAAAGCCTCAGTTGAAGCCGGGCGAAGGGTGATACTCCTACTCTTGCACTCGACGCCATTCTGGTTTGATGCCAGTATTCGTTCTATCCACATCGTTCCCGACCTACAGATATGCAACAAACGATGCTAGCCGTGGGGGCTCTCTTAATTGTGATCACACTCACCCTGAATCAGCAGCGTTCCATTTTTTTAATTCAAAGAAACGCTTACCTGCGTGAGCTGGAATCAGTAGCTGCTGATTTTGCCAAGAAGCAACTCCATGATGTAACAGAGGGCGTCGCTTTCGATGAAGCCCGCATCGGAATGGCGGCCTTGTTAACAACCACGTCCGACCTGACGCATCAGGGCTCTTTTGGCCCGGATGCTGGAGAAGTCTTTGCGTCTTTTGATGATGTCGATGACTTCCATGCATATGCGGATACCTCGACTCATGTTATTAACAATGAATCCTATCAGCTTAGCTCCAGCTATGTCGTTCGATACGTTGATCCTGTAACAGCAGTTGAAGCGGCTCCTGGTGTTAAAACACTTGCAAAAGAAGTAACCATCAATGTTGAGACCCTCGATAGCATTGGCGCTGCCGTGGCAAGGGTTTCTTTTCAGAAAGTGGTTGTTATCTCGGATTATCTCTAGCGCTGTTGAAAGACAGGGCCATTCTTCTTTAGTCCACTATGCAAGTATTTATTGATCATTTAGCGGCCGTACTGGTCACTTCTGTTCTCGTGCTCATCATCGCCCTGATCCAGGTGCGCGGTGTTCAGTCTAACGCTGAATCCACGATAAATCACATTGTTCGATCTGATGCATTGAACATTGTGGAAATCCTGGAACAGGACATCATGAATAT
>CAYGTG010001104.1:0-3145 GCA_964352485.1 uncultured Nannocystaceae bacterium
GAGCTCGAGCAGGCCGACTGGTGCAGCTGTCAAAGGCGTCGCGGTTCACAGCCCACACGAATCGGTCAACAGCCGCAGCAAATCGCAAGTTCGGGCTGACAACGAAGAGATCCGCTGCTGTGGCAACGTCCAGCTCAGCGAGCCCCAGGTCCCTGCGATCGAGGTCCCCGGCGTCGTCTTGAACCTCCTCCCGAATCCGCCGTACCGCCTCGAGCTGCCCTACTGATGCATCGCGTGACGCCGGACAGCACGCGCACCACTCTCGACGATCCTAGGCTTCACAGACTCATGACCGACAGCCCCTTCGATCCCATTGTGAACATCGACGACGTGCCGAGCGAAGGTGGTGGGGACGCTCCATGGGGCGCGCGGTGGAAGGTGCTGACTCCGCGCATGCGCGAGGGTGGCGGGACCCTCGGCGTCGTCGAGAACACGCTGGGGCCCGGGATGGTCGGGTGCCCGTTTCATTGGCACCTGCGGGAGGACGAGGTGTTCTTGGTGACCTCAGGGCGCGGCGTGCTTCGTTACGGCGGCGACACCCGCGAGATTCGAGCTGGCGACTGCATCTGTTGTCCTGCCGGAACCCGCGTTGCCCACCAGATCGCCAACCCTTTCGACGAAGACCTCGTGTACCTCGCCATCGGGCACCACGATCCGCAGGAAGTCTGCGGCTACCCTGACACGGGGAAAGTCATGGTGCGGGCGCTTCAAGCCGTCGGTCGCCTCGAGGCGGCGGACTATATGGACGGCGAACCGAGCCCCCCGAAGATCTTGTCCCGCGATTGAGACCGAGCGCAGCAGGCCTCCGTCGCGGTGCCCAGGGGCGTCCGTATTTCGCGCACGGGCTCCCGCGCTCGCGATGCCGCTCAAGCGATGGGCAGGCACCGACGCGAGAAAGCCCCAGTCCTTTCGAACCGGGGCTTTCCTGCGGCTCGCCTTGTGCAGGCCGCTGGGCGACGCTCTACAGAGGGCGAACCATCTTGCACTTCGCGTCGTCGAGTTCCGAGTCCGCGAGGCGCGACGGGAAGCGCATGACGTAGCGGAAGTCGAGATCCATCGAGCCATCCGGCAGCGGCCGCATCTCGCCCAGGCCTCGGGTGACCCCCTCGCCGAAGATGTCGCTCTCGAGTGCGCACGTGATGCTAACGAAGTTCGCACCGTCGGAGGCCGACGCCGCTCCGGCAAACGGGTTGACCGTGGCAGGCGTGAGCGCTCGGTAGTGGATGGTGTCCAGCAGGCGATCCTTGTGATCGAACATTCGGTAATCGCCGAACACCACGATGTCGCCCGCGCGCAGCGTCAAGCCATCGTCTCCACCGAACTCGCCGTGCGCGATGAAGTCCGAAAGGATGAACACGAAGTAGCCGTCATCGCGAAACGCGACATTGGTCAGTGGCATCTTGTTGCGCCACTGCGGGATATCTTGGGCGTCGATCCCGTAAACCTGGTGGGTGCTCGTGTCGCCGAAGCCGGTCTTGATCGGCTGAACCTGCACCTGGCCCCCAAGCCCGTCGCTGGCGAACTGGTTGGCGGGATCGGCGGGGTCGAGCTCGATGCCATACTGCTCATCGAAGAAGGCATACGCAGCTGTGCGGTACTCCAAGGTGTTCCGCTCGGCATCCATGGGGAGGAATGGTCCTTCTCCGGGCGCCGCGATCTCGTCGATCATGTAGACGATGGTCGTGTCGTAGACCCCATGCTCGGGATAGCGATCGATGCCCTTCTGACACTTGTTGTTGCCAAAGTTGCCCTCCTGGGTGGGCGTCTCGGCGGCAAAGTCGGCCGAACCCGGGTCGAAGTCCGGCGCTGCAGCAGCGTCGTCCTGAACCTCCAAGCGCTCGACGTCCCCGGGTCCCTCCGCTTGGTCGCAGCCACCGACGAGCAGGCCGACGAAGAGGAAAGCAGGAATGAGGGTTTTTGATTTGCTATTCATCGGAGAGTGGTCTTTCGGAATTCCATTGCACCAGGAACTCGGGAAACGAACAGTGGGGCGAGCAAGACTCCTTCGCTCGGCATCCTCACCGTAATCCAAGCCCCCTCAAATTCAAGAGCCAAAATCGCCTTTTCGACCCGTCTCTTGGGCCGGTGGCGATTTCGAGCAAAGAGCCACCGCATTGCGATCTAGACAAGCAGGGGCCACTGGGCTAGTCGTCGAGGTTCGTAGCTTTGAGGTTTACTTGGCTTCTTCCTCCCACCGCATCGCCCTGAGCGACACCCTCGCCACAGTCGCTCTCAGCGGCACTTTGATCGAGGACGAAGCGAAGATTTTCGGTCGGGAAGTGTGGGACCGCTTGGCCGATGCGGACCCCTCGATCAATGTGCTCTTTGACCTCACACAGCTTGAGGGGTGTCAGCTTCTCGCTCGGCCCGCACTCATCGAATTGCAGCGTCGCATCAAGCTCGGCAAGCGCCGAACCGCCTGGTTTGCCACACGTCCGCGCTTCCGCGGATTGGCCCTGTTGGTCTGCCACGAGGCCAACGATGCACGGGCCGCAGTCGTCAACACCCGTCTCCAGGCGAAGGAATGGTTTGCCGGCGACGGCCTTCGCGAAGACGCCGCCAAACGAGTCGCCCGTCGATTGGCCGAGATCAAGGCAGGAGCCTCCTCATGAAGACCAAGCTGTCAGTCGGTCAGCGGCTCTTCCTCGCCGCCTACAACCCCATGTTCGCGACGATCTTTGGGTGGCACCAGGACGCCATCAACGAAGAGTATGTACGCACCTACGGCATTTCCGGGTTGCTGAAGTTCGGCAAGATGATAGGCGACGTCCTCGGCGTGCTCGGCAAGCGCTACGGCGAAGCCGAAGCAAACCATCTCGTCGGATTCGCGGGTCTGCTCAACGGTTGTGGATTCTGCGGTGTAGGCCACAACCTCACCGCCAACGTCATCTTGTTCAGAGACGACGGCAGCATCTTCCCGATCGACGAGCAGGATATCCCTCGACTTCAGCGCCTCGATGACGAGGACCTCATGGCCGAGTTCCAGTCGCGCCTCGAGGGCACGAAGTTCGCCAATGAGCTGGGGCTACTGAAGCGGATGTTCGCGCTGCGCTGCGGGACCGCCGAGGGCACAACCGAGGACGACACCTTCCTCCTGCTCGCTCTCGACATGTGGCTCGTGAACAACGATTGCACGATCAACATC
>CAYGTG010001105.1:0-3139 GCA_964352485.1 uncultured Nannocystaceae bacterium
GAAGAAGGTGGCGAAGAAGAAGGTGGCGAAGAAGAAGGCGGCGAAGAAGAAGGTCGCCAAGAAGAAGGCCACCAAGAGTCCGATCGAACGGCTCTACGAGGCCGCCACGGATCACGACGCGGAGAAGGTCCGGGCGCTGCTCGCAGCCGGCGCGGATCCCAACGCGCGGCACGACGACTACACCTACAGCGTCTTGATGTGCTCGGTCCTCCCTATGGGGAACGAAGAGATCGCCGTCGCGCTGGCCGAGGGCGGCGCCAACCCAAACGAGGCCGACCAGTACGGGTTTACGCCGCTGCACTACGCCGCCCACCTCGACAGGCCGCGTTCGGTGGCGGCGTTGCTCCGCGCCGGGGCCGACGCCAACGCGGTGTCGACCAAGAGAAGCCCCTCCTTCGAGGGCATGACCAAGGGAGCGACCCCGCTCAAGGTCGCGGACGATCCCGAGAGCAAGACGCTGCTCGCCGCCGCGACCACGGTTGGGCTGGCCACCGACGCCTTTTCCAAGAAGCTCGAGAAGGTCCGGGATTGGTACTCCCAAGCGCTCGACTTCGAGGGCGGTGAGCCGGAGGCCGACGCTCTGGCGGGGTTCGACACCGAGGGGTACCTCTTCCCCATCGGCCAGACGGGGGATGGCTCGGTCTACGCGCTGTGGTCGCCCGAGAGGCTCGAGGCGCCGAAGGACGGCCCGGTGGTCTACCTGGATTCCGAGGGCGATCCCTACACCGCGGTGGCGGGCTCCCTCGACGCGTTCCTCTCCGTGCTGCCCTACGGCCGTGGCTGGCTTCACGACGCGGCCTCGAGCAAGGCACAGGACGCCCAACAGGCGCTGGCCACGGTCGCCGAGGAGATGACGAGCGAGGAGGGGGTCGAGAGCCCGCAGCACGCCTTTGGCGTGGACCCGGCGAGCAATCCGGACGCGGTCGTCGAGTCGGCCCAGACGGCCAAGCCATCGTTTCGAGACTGGCTCGAGACGATGGGCTGACGTGGAGGGCGAGCGAGGCGGAACACGCGATGGTGCCGTCGGCCTTGGCCAGCAGCTCGGGCCAGTACAGCTTGCCGTACTCCACGTTCGAACGTATCGGCCGCCGTGTCTACCGCGGACTCGACGACGAGCTTCGAGGCATCGTCGCCGAGAAGGGTCTCGAAGACGGTGACCTCGTCGAGCAACTCCTCCTACTGCGGCAGCACCCGGAGCGTCCCTCGCTCGGTTCGCCCTCGGGTCTCGGGCTCGTACATCGCCTCGGCAACCGCCGCGGGAACCGTATAGATCCCAGGGGTGGTCGCCGTCACGGCGATGGTGTGCCGGGCCTTGCCCGGTGAGAGGGTGTCAAAGAACAACACGACGCGGTCGGGGCGAAGCTCGTAGTGGCGCAGCTCCCGTGCGTGCCGTTGGACACCGGACACCCGCGCGCTTGCCCCGGCGCCCAGCCGCGAATCGACGGCTTCGAGACCGGGCGGAAGCGGGACCTCGACCGCGAGGTGATGGATCGGCGCGTCGGTCTCAAGCACCAGCTCGATGTTCGCCTGATCACCCACGCGCATCTGATGGGGGATCCGCCGTTCGATCGACACCCCCTGCGCCCGCGCCGGGGCGGTCTGCGGCGTCCACTCGACGCCAACGCGGTAGTAGGTCCGGCCTTTGCCCTCGCGGTGCAGCACGACGTGCGTTCGGTCGACGGTCTGGTCGCGCAGCGCTTCCTGTAGCCCGACCGCGCCACCGATGGGCGATGGATCGAACCCGAGCAACTCCGCGTCGACGACCCGCCTTGCGCCAATCCAGGCCTGAACTCGCTGCTTGGGCACCTCGGCCTCGGCAACGCCTGCGTACTTCGACAGCGCCAGCAGAGCAAAGGCGTTCTCCTGCGTGTTTCGCCAGCGGCCGCCGCGGCGCTGCGCCTTCAAGCCATTCGCGAGAAGTTCGATGCGGGGGTCGTCGGGCGCAACCTCCTGAAGGGTCATCAGCGCGATGGCTTGCGTTCGGGCGCGCGAGGAGAACATCCACCACCACCGGCGCTCGGTCGGGTCGACGACATAGGCCGATCCGGGGCGCTGCTCGATGGACGAAGACAACGCCGTCAGAAGAACCTCCGCCCGCGGATCGTCGGGATCGTTGCGATGGAGCACCTGAAGCAGGAGCAGCCGCGAGAACACGGGAAGCCGCTCGCGGTGGGCCCACACGCGAGCAAGCGCTTCGGTGGACACCGGCCCCTGTTCCGCCAGCGCCCGCAGGGCCAGCACACGCTCGACCAACGCACGCTCTCGTCCCCACCTCGACTCGGGGAGCGGCGCCTCGACGTCGGTCTGCAGAGCCTTCAGCGCTCGGTCGAGCCCGTCCTTCGGCACCATGACTCCTGCCTCGCGCGCCATGACGAGCACCCAAGTGGCGTAGGCGGTCCCGAACGCGGAGGGCTCTTCGCTTCCCGGCCAGTACGAGAACCGTCCGTCCGGGCGCTGCATCGACTGCAGGTGGGCGATGGCCTCCGCAATCTGCGTGGGAGCTTCGGGGACACGGTCTTTCAAGCCGGCGATCGCCACCAGCGGGATCAGTCGGCTGGACGTCTGCTCGACGCAACCGTACGGGTAGTCTACGAGGTAGTCGGCGGCGTCGTGAAGCTCGCCCAGCGCTGTCGAGGTGATCCGGACCTCGACGCTTCCCCGCTGCGCCTCAGGCAGCACGATCGGAATCGCGACGGGCTTGTTCGTGGCCACACTGCCATACACGCCGGCCCGTTCGACCGCGGTGCGCTCGGGCACGACCGCGATTTTTCGGCGAACCGCACTACGCAGTCGCTTGCCGTGTTCGGGTCGGAATGTGGCCTCCAAGGTGATCGCATCCTCGCCGGGGCGCCGCGCTTCGGCAGAGAACGGTACGCGAACCACCTGTCCGGCCTCCACCTTTCGCGTGCGCTCGGATGGACCCACCACGCGCACGCGACCGCCGGCGGTCTCTGCCCGCACGACGACGGTGCCGTCCGCGGGAGCCCCGATGATCGCAGCAACCTCGGCTCGGTCACCTGGACGCAGCACGCGCGGCAGCGCCGCCCGTACGGGCATGGGTGTCGTCACCTGGAGGATTGCGCCCCCGTGCCCGAACAGGGCGGGCCCTGTGCCCGCCGACAGCTCAGCCGACGCGATC
>CAYGTG010001106.1:0-3135 GCA_964352485.1 uncultured Nannocystaceae bacterium
GAGATGCAGGCCCGCCCCAGCAGACAGACGCCCCCCTCGCAGGGTTCGGCGTCCGGCTCGCACGCGACCGTGCGCTCTCGGAAGGCCGGTTCGGCCGGCAGCGGCGACTCGCATGCTGAACCCGGCGAGACCTCCAGGGACAAGGACATCCAGAACTGGCCGGTGAATGCGGTGGAGAACGGCTGGCACCCGGAGCCGGTCGAGTCGCTTGGGCAGCTGCCGTTGGAGCCGTAGCCGAATCCGACCAGGCACTCGATCTCGCCTCCGCACTCCGAGCAGTCGCACGGCGCCGCGGGGTCCGCCCCCGCGACCCACTGAAGCTCCGAACCCGCAGGGCATGTGGGCTCGGCGTCCCCCGCTTGGCCCGTCAACACGATCGCCGGGCCTTCCCACGGAGCGGGCGCCGGAGGAAGACAAGTGCCCTCCCCCGGGCACCCCGGCGCGCCGGTCGTCGAGCTCTCCGACGAGCTGCTCGAGGTGGTCGTACCCGAGGACGAGGACGTGCTCGAGGAGGTGCCCGATTCGGCGTCCGAGGTGGTGGTGCTCGACGAGTCGAGGTTCGTCGTGACCCCAGCGGTGACAACCGCGCCTGAGCTGCTCGACCCCGTGCTCGCCTCGCCACTTTCCGTGACTTGCGGCGGTGAGGAGAAGCAACCCACCAAGCCGACGCACAGCCACACGCAACGCTTCCCCCGCATCCTCGTAGTATCGCACAGCGCCCGACGCAAGAAGCCCCCTGCACCGCGTCACAAGAGACGGCGCAGAGGGCCTCGCTGAACCAGCGGCAGCTGTCTAGCGGCGCGACATGAAGATCTGGAGGATGTACCAGAACAGCAGCGCAACCGCAGAGAACAGCGCCAACGCTGCCGCGACGTGCTGGTTGACGCGGTAGTGACGGAGCACGTTGCTCGTGTAGAAAAGGATGTAGCCGCACGCGAGCACGACCATGCCGATGCTGAACGCGATTCCCAACTGAAACCCGAAGATCGCCGAAGCGACGATCAGTCCCAAGACGCCAACGGAGAGGATCGACAGCGTCCCACGCATGAAGGAGAAGTCCTTCTTGGTGACGAAGACATAGGCCGTGAGCCCGGCAAACATCGCCAACGTCACACCGCCCGCGGTCATGATGCCCTCGACTCCGATTCCCGGAAAATCCAACCCGAGAAGGCTCGGGTCACGTGCGAGCAAGATCATTGGGATGAAGATGAACGCCTCCGCGACCGTGTAGAGGATCAGACCCGCGTATTGCATACCAGCGGAGTCACTTCCCCGCGCCCAACGGTCAGCGATCCAGCTGACACCGACGAAGAGCCCAATCACGACGAGCCATCCCATTTGGCCCCCACTGAGCATCAGCGCGGCGACCTGCTCGATCCCCGGGACCATCTGCAACACCCCGGAGAGCACCACGAACAGCGCAATCGCTCCGGCCAAGTGCAGGTACGTACGCTCGATGAACTTGGACCGTGCCTCGAGCGAAGCCTCGGAGGCGATCATGTTGCTCTCGTCGGCACCGCCGTAGGGGCTCCCGCCGGGCGTCGGGCCGGGCATCTGCATCCCGGGATGCATGCCCCCGAACTGCTGGGGCTGTTGATGCGGCTGAGCTTGCTGAGGTGCTTGCCCCCACGCGGGCTGCTGCCCCCAACCTTGCTGGGGCTGCTGCGGCTGCTGACCTCCGTACGGATTCTGTTGGTTCATCGTCGAGCTTCCTCGGTCCGCAGTCTAACCCCCAAAGCCAGCCGCTGCCGAGCCGATCTCAGGATCGGGGACTGGGGCCACGAAAAGAGCCCCCGCGGTCGCGTTGCCCTAGGTGGTGGCGGGACGCGGCGGCCGCGGAGGCAGTGGCTTGCTTTGGTGTGGTTGTTCCGATGCGTCGGAAGCGATGGCTGCAAGCTCCGGGAGCTGCCCTCGAGAAGGACTCGAGGGCGACGATGCACGCCCAGGCCTTGCACTCCTGATAGTCGCGACCAAGCCAGGACGGATGCATCCGTCGCTCGTTTAATTTCGGGTCAGCGAGGTGCGTCCAAGAACGACAGTACGGCGTCCATGAATCGCGGCGCGACGTTCTCGAGGTGAGCCGCGTGATCGCCCCCTGCGATGGTCACCCACGCCCGATCTTGGGTGCCCAGGCGGGAGACCAGCTTCGCCAGGTTGGGCACCGGCGCGTACGGGTCGGCTCCACCGTGGAGCACCAGTGTGGGCACCGTCACCTTGCTGGGATCGAGCGCGTTCCACTGATCGCTCCCGCGCCAGTCCGAGCGCACGGGATCGGCGGCGAGCGACTGCTCGACGAACGCATCGATCGCCTGCTGCGAAATGTTGCCGGGAATGATGAAGTCGGACGCGGCCGCCTTCGCGGTGGTGGGCGCCGCTGCGGGAGGCCCCTCGCCGCGTTCGGCTTTGTAGCGACGATCAGGATCACGCGGGTAGCCGTACAGCACCAGGGCCGAGACCAGCTCGGGCCGGCGCTGCGCTGCGAGCTGCGCAGTCAGGGATCCCAGCGACCACCCCAACAGCGCCGGCGCTGAATCCGGGTGACGCGACGCCACCCACTCCAACACCGCGACCAGGTCCGCGGTCGCACGATCGGGGGTGTTCCAGCCGGTCGCATCCCGGGGCGTCTCGCCATACCCACGAAGATCGAGCGCATACGCAGCAAGGCCGGCCGCGGCGAGTGCCTCCATCGTGGAAGGACCTTCGCCCGGCACCTGAAGATCGAAGTCCGGACGCGCGCTCCAGGTGCGCCCGTGAAGCAGGACGATGGCGCCCCGCGGTTCGGCGGGCACACGGGCCCACACCACGAGGGTGTGCGCATCGTCGGCGGCGACTTCGTAGCGTTCGCGCTCGGGAGCCTCTGCTGGCGGCTCCGGGACCGCGACCGGCTCGGGCTCCGCCGCCGCGACCACCGCGGCGGGTGCGGGTGCGGGCGTTTCCACGCACCTCGAGGCCGGCTCGCCAGCGCACGCCACAGAGCAGCACATCAGTCCGAGAACGAGCCTTCGCGTCACGGGGCGGACCATACAGTTCCTGCCCAACACTGCCCAGCTTGCGTCCGCACCCGAGAATCGACTAACAATTCAACATGTCTTGGGATGTTGAGCACGGGCGACGCACCTTCTTGACGGTCAGCGC
>CAYGTG010001107.1:0-3135 GCA_964352485.1 uncultured Nannocystaceae bacterium
ATCCCGGAGAGCCTGATGGAGTCGGAGCTCTTCGGCCACATCAAGGGCGCGTTCACGGGCGCCAACACGACCCGAGAGGGTGTCTTCGTCGCGGCCAACGGAGGCACGCTGTTCCTCGACGAGGTTGGCGAGCTCCCAACCTCGATGCAGGTCAAGCTGCTGCGGGTGCTGCAAGAGCGCCGGGTTCGGCCGGTCGGCGGCGACCACGAGGTCGAGGTCGACTGTCGCGTCGTGTCGGCGACCAACCGCGACCTCGAGATGGCGATCGAAGCCGGCGAATTTCGACAAGATCTCTATTTCCGTCTCGACGTCGTTCGCGTCGTCATCCCCGCGCTTCGGCATCGGCCCGAGGACATCCCGCTGCTCGTCGAGCGCTTCTTTCACCGAATCCGGCAGGAAATGGGCCGGGAGCTCGAGAGCGTCGCGCCGTCGGCCCTCGATTGGTTCCTCCGCTACCCCTACCCCGGCAACGTGCGGGAGCTCGAGAACCTCGTCGAACGCGCCATCGCGCTGGAGACCACCAACGTCTTGACCGCGGTCAACCTTCCGCCGATGCGGCGCCGGACGACCGAGACGGTCGCGATCTCGGGCCCCGAGCTGACCGACGCGGGGCTCGATCTCGACGCCGCCATCGCCGATGTCGAGCGTCGACTGATCAAGGAAGCCCTGGGGAAGACGCGCGGGGTTCGCAAAGAGGCGGCCAAGCTGCTCTCCATCAGCTTTCGCTCCTTGCGCTACCGCCTCGAGAAACTGGGCATCGAGGTGTCTCGCGGCCGGGATGCCCCCGAGGACGGATCGTGATCGGCGCGGACGCGACGCGTCCCGGTGACAAATCACGGCACCTCATTCGATGACGCAGAGCGTCACTCGCAGCTGAACCCTCCCGATATCGGGTGCTCGGTACGTTGGCACGGCGTGTGCTCTTACCCCTGTGCGATGCGACGAGTGTTCATCACGCGCAACTCAGCGTACTCCGCTGCCCGGGGCTTCACGCTGATCGAGCTGATGACGGTCGTGACCATCCTTGGTGTCTTGGCGGCTGTGGCTGTGGGCGCATACACGCGTCAGGTCCGCAATGCCAAGAAGACCGAGGTCCTCGCCAACGTCTCGCAGATCACGCTTCGCCAGAAGAACTTCCTGGCGGTCGCGGGGCACTACGCCAGCTCGACCAACTGCGAAGGACCGGGCTGCACCTACCCGCTGGGCGCCGACGTCTCGACCGCCGATGGCGTGATCCCTTGGGACATCGAGGCTGAGGGCTACACCTCAGCTTCGGCCGGCGACGGCGAGTTTTTCCGCGGCGGCGGCAACCTGCACGGCTTCGATGCCCTGCGGTTCATGCCCGAGGGCGGACACAGCCTGTGCGGGTACGCGACCATTTCGGGACACGGCACCGACTCGATGGCGCCCGAGAACGCAGACGAGCCGCCCGACGGCACGCTGTCCAACCAGATCTTCCCTGAAGAGAGCTTCTACGCGCGCGACTGGTTCTACACATTCGCGCTGTGCGACTTCGATCAGGACACGACCTACTGGGCCTTCACATCGGCTCACTACACGTCAGACGTCAACTACGGGACGGACGACACCCAGACATATATGGAAAACGAGTAGGCCCGCGCTGGCTGGCCACGGCCGGCCCATGGCTGGACATGGCTGGACATGGCTGGCGAGGACCTACCACTTGCCGCGGCATCGCAGCCGCACCGAACGATACGGAAACAGGGGAACAAGACAATGCATCTCGACATTCAACGACTCAAGACGGCGCGCGGCTTCACTCTCATCGAGCTGATGATCGTCGTGGCGATTCTCGGCATTCTCGCCGCCATCGCGATTCCAGCCCTGACCAAGTACATGCGTCGCTCCAAGACTTCGGAAGCCCGCGTTCAGCTGGCCAAGATGTTTGATGCGACCTCGTCGTACTTCAACGAGGAGCACGTCGAGCGCGGTCGTACCGGGCTCATCGGCGACGGCGGTCTCATCCAGGACCAGGCACCGCACCGCTGCCCCCACCCCACCGACGCCCCCGGCGGCGGCGAAGCGGGCATCACCCCGGACCTCGGACTCGACTGCAACACGGGACCCGGCGGTCGCTGTGTGCCGGCCCAAGGTGGCGCGGGCGCTGGCTTCTACGAAATCGACCTTTGGGGCGACAACAACGTGTGGAACGGCCTGAACTTCCAGCAGGAGCAGGGACACTACTTCCACTACAACTTCATCTCCTCCAACGAGGAGACGGGTTTTGGTGCTTGTCAGTTCACCGCTCAGGCCTTCGCCGACCTGGACGCCGACACCACGTTCTCCACGTATGAGCGCTCCGGTGCTGCCGACCAGAACGGCGTCAACGGTGCTGCGGGTCTGTACATCGACCAAGAGGTTGAATAGTCGTCGAGTCGCCGTCGAATCGGCCTCAACGGCAGGGTGCTCCCCCGGGAGCGAGGCCCGCCACGAACGAGAGGGCGGCTGGATCACCAGCCGCCCTTTTCGTTTGGTTCATCGCCGACTATCGTACTCCCCGTGGTGCTTGGACGACGCGCATCGAGGGCACTCATCGTGGCCTGCGCTCTGGCAGCAGGCACCGCCGCTTCGCAGCTTCGTGGGCTGCTCACCTCACAGCGGGCCAAGATGCCCGACGACGCCGACGTGCTTTACGTCCCCGAGGCTGCACAACTGCGCCCGATGAGCCTGGGGTACCGCGAAGCCCTGGCTGACCTGCTGTGGGTTCGCGCCCTCGTGTTCTCGGGCGCATCCCTGGGCAACACCAGCGTCCCCGCCGTGCACCGGTACGCAGACGCGATCGCAGGACTCGCCCCCCGCTTCCCCCGCGTCTACCACTGGGGCGGCGTCACGGCGATCTACGGTGGCTCCACCCAAGTCGCGCGCGAGGGGGTCGACATCAGCATCGAGATCTATCGCGCAGGACTCGTCCAGTTCCCCGAAGACCACCAGCTGCTGTACGGCCTGGGCATGTTGCTGACCCATCAGGTGTCTTCGACGCCCGGCTACAGCGACGAAGAACGGGCCGCCGCAAGGGCGGAAGGGATACGCCTCATCCGCCGTGCCGCTGCGTTCGGTGCCGACCCCCTGGTCCGCCAGTACGCGGCCACGCTCGTCTCAGACAACGCCGAGTCC
>CAYGTG010001108.1:0-3135 GCA_964352485.1 uncultured Nannocystaceae bacterium
GCCCCCACCGGGCCCATCAACGTGGTCGGCGGCCCCAGCCCAGCGGCGAACACCCCCCCCGCGGTGAGATGAAGCCCTGCGTTCATCGGCGCGGCCGGAGCCACGCTCGGCGCCTCTGGCTCGGCCTGCGGGGCAACGTCGGGGCTGTGCGGTTCGCTCGGAGCCTCAGGCTCGACGTCGGCGGGAGCGTCCGGCTCCGGGCCGACGCTGGGAACCTCCACCTCGGTCCGGGTCGGCGCAACCCTCTTGCGCTTGATGCCAACGACGAGGTTCGCGATGGCACCGGCGGTGACCCGAGCCCGCTCGCCTACGGCCGCGCGCGGCAAAGGGCGCTGGTACAAGCGCCCGTCGGAGACGATCACCTGCAGCTCCAACACCCCGTCCTCTCCGCGTGCTGCCCCGACCCACAAGAACGCGGGCGGAAGGTCGGTCGGGCCCGCGACGGAGACGATCGGGTGATCCGGCAGACGCAGCTCGAGCTCCTCGCGAAGCGCCGCGTCCCCGGCCATCTCCCCCCCCAACACCATCGGCAGCCGCTCGAGCGAAACCTCCGAGGGGGCGGCCATGGACGTCGCCGGAGCAAGCCCGGCGACGATGGCGAGACAAAGCGGCCCCATCGAGACCAAGTGTACCCAAAAGACAGGGACCGCGATCCGCGGGCTAGGGGGTTCGCAGCGCCGCCTGGGCATCTTCACGATACGTTCCTCGCGGTCTCGCCTCGAGATAGCGCTGCCAGCACTGGGTGCGCGCATCACCGCTGGCGTCTCGGCACAGTCCGGCCCGCGCATCGTCGATGTAGAGCCCGCTGGGAAAGCGTTGGACGTATCGCTTCCAGTAGCGGCGCAGACCCGCGCGGTCTCCCTGCTGGCGGGCGAGAATGAACAGATCGCCGTACGCCACGTCCGCCCGCTCCCCGCCGCGCCCGCGGGACACCACGCGTTCGAACAACCGGCGTGCGCGGTCGAGTTCCCCGGACTTCCACGCCGCACGGGCCTCGGCGTCGAGCGCTTCGATCGACGCCCGTGGTCGCACTCGAGGGGCTGTGGGTGTTGCGGCGTCGGGGACCGCGAGGGCGGCGTCGGGCTCGAGCCTGACCGGCGGATCCACCGGCGGCGCTGGCGGCGGCGCTGGCGGAGACGCCTGACGCGGCGCGGCTCGCCGGTCCACCTCCTGCTTTGGGGCACTCGACTCCGAACGATCGGCCGCGGCTGCGTACGCCGAATCGTCCTCCCCTGGTTCGAGCGCGTCACGCGGGAGGCTCCACCACACCACGACGGCCGCCACGGCTGCGACGGCCGCCAGCCCTGCGCCCAGCCATGCCCATCCGCGACGACCCGGGGCAGCCCCCCGCATTGCAGGTGCATCCTGCGTCCCCTGCTCGGCCACAAATGCCGTGGCCGCGTCGAGGAAGTCCTCGATGGTTCCGAAGTTCACGCGCGCCCGAAGCTCATCCTCATCGGCCGGCAGGCGTGAGACATCCTCGATGTCTTGAGCGCTCAGCTGGGCGCCGGGCAAGCCCTCTGCACGCCGCAGCACGTCGCAGAAGTCTCCAGCAGGCGCGTCGCCGAGCTCGTCGAGCCAGCCTTGAACGTCGGCTCCAAAGGTCTCCTTGGGCGGACGCGTCACCGGCACACCTCCGCGGGATCCGACCACCCCAGGGCTTGCAACCGCTTCTCGACCTGTTGCCGGGCCCGATGCGCGCGCACCCGAACCGCCCCAGACTCGACGCCCAGTCGCTCGGCGGTCTCCGCAGCGCTGCGGCCCTCGATGTAGCGAAGGACGAAGGCTTCGCGCAGCGACGCGGAGAGTTCGTCCAAGACGCGGAACAAGATCTTCACCCGGAGCTTGCGCTGGTGCGCGTCGTCGAGCTGACCTGCGCGAAGGTCCCGGCAGGCTTCGAGGAGCTCGAGCTGGGCACCGGCCCGCGCCGCCCGCTCGTGGGCCCGCCAGTGGGCACGCGCCACGTTGAGCGCCACGCCGTGAAGCCAGGTCGAGAACGCTGACCGTCCCGAGTATCCTCGGATCGCCACCATCGCCCGGGCAAAGGTGTCCTGCGCCAGGTCCTCCGCGACGTCCCGGCGACCGACGAGCGCTGCGAGGTGCCGGAGCACCGACGCATAGTGCATCCGGTACAGAAGATTCCACGCGACGAGATCGCCACCTTGGGCCTTGAGCACCACGGCATCCGCCCTATCGGCTCCCTTGGGGTCGGTCGGGTCCGGCGCGACGTTCGTCTTCGCGACCGACTCCGGGCGGAGCGGGACGACGCGGGCATTGGCTGCAGCGGGCTCCATGGGACGTGCGTCCGTCAGTGGCGCGGGGGAGACCGAACGTTACAAAGAACCTTGCCTGCGCGAAATCACCAGTTCATGGGCAGGCGTTCCCGTCGGGCTGACACTGCATGGCGCTGGCTCCGTCGATCGATGTGCGCTCGGTACACGAGAACCCGTTGGTGCATCCGCGTCCGCAAGGCCGCAGACAGACGGGCTCCGCGCCTCGGGTGAGTTCGACACAGAGCCCGCCGGCGCCGCACGCATCGTCCCCTGCGCACGGTCCCTGGCACAGCTCCAGAGGACCTTCACCAGCGGTCTCGGACGGGTCCGACCCGCCGCCCTCGCCCGGGTCCGACCCGCCGCCCTCGCCCGGGTCCGACCCGCCGCCCTCGCCCGCGCTCTCTGAACTCGACGCCCCCGAGGTGGTGCTCGCGCCACGGCTTTCCGAGCTCGACCCGCTGGCCTCAGCGGTTCCCTGCGCCGAGGCCCCGCCGGTGCTGCTGCTGGTGGTCTCTTGCGAGACACCGGTGCCCGACGTGGTCGTGGAGTCGCCCTCGCCGTAGAGGTAGTCGTTCACGCAGCCCGCCGCGCCAACCGAAACGGTCACCGCCAGCATCCAACGCCATCCCCAACCCACCGACGCGATCATACGGCACGACGACGGCGCATGCCGAGCAGGCCCAGGAACAAGCCGATCGCCATGCCCGGGGCGTTGCCCTGACCGACGCTGCACCCGGCAGCCGTGTCCACATCATCGGCGTCCTCGCCCTGAGCCTCGCCGGTCTCGTCTGCCGGTCCGCTGTCCTGCGCCGAGTCCCCCTCCCCAGAATCGCCGTCTTCCCCCGCACCGCGACCGGTCTCC
>CAYGTG010001109.1:0-3131 GCA_964352485.1 uncultured Nannocystaceae bacterium
CCAAAACGCCGCGGTGGTGTGGCGAGGTTCGGTCCCGGGCAGCGCCGTCGTGCGCAGCGCTTCGGTGGGACACGACGCGGCCGGATCCGGCGCAGCCGCCACCGGTGACACCGAGGGGTCGACGGGGTCCGATTGCCCACAGGCCGTCAGCCACAGCAGCCCCGCGATCGCGCCCAGACGTCTCACTGCGGGAGCATACGCGCCGCGGCGGCCGCGGATTCCAGCGCTCGTTCGAGAGTTCACGGTAGGGCTCGATCGTAGAAGCGCCAGATCACCCGCACCCGGGTCTCGAACTCGTCGACCGACTGGCGTACGGTGACATGGGCGTGCTCTCCGGCGCTGCGCCCCTTGATGTACAGCGGGACCCCGCCTTCCTCATCCGGAGCGCCTTCGGAGGTGTCGACGACCAGGTCCGCATCCTCCAAGACCTTCCGGTAGAACGTCGAGACCTGGGCGCGTGCCGCGGGGATCTCGTACGCAAACGTCAGGGCCCACGCCTCCCGCGTCGGGTCCCACTTTGTGCCCGCGCGGAGCTGGTTGGTGCCCGGCATCCGCGGCAGCTCGAGCGTGGGCTTGGGCGGGCGCTCGGCCACAGGTGACGCCTCAGGCTCGGTTTCGGGGTCCTGCGGCGCAGGCTCGAAAACGTCCTTCTGCGCGGGCGCCATCGGAGCGACGGCCTGCGCGGATTCGGGACAACGCGGGACGACGGCGGGAGGGCAAGCCGAATCGGTGTGCTGCGCCACTGGTATGTCGGACGGAACCGGTGCACGAAGGGACATGAGCCCGGCGCCGATCATCCCGCCGCCGGCGAGCCAGCCGAGCCGTCCGGCCCACCCTTGTGCCGCCCCTGCCGCCACGTTCCGTGAGTACCACGCCATGATAGGGTTCAACCTCGGATGAGGTCCCAACCGCAGGACGGGCCCGTCGTCGGCCGCTACCGGGATTTCGAGATCTTGGAGGAGATCGGGAGCGGCTCGTTTGCGCGGGTGTACAAGGTGCGCGCGCCCGGACATCGTCGCCCCCTCGCCCTCAAGCTGGCCACCGACACCCGGCTCGCCGACGACGTGATCAAGCGGGCGATCCGCGAGGTTGCCGTGCTCCGGTCCCTGACCAACCCGCACGTCGCGCGGCTGCATGGTTCGAGCGTTGGCTCCGACCACTTCTACGTGTTGATGGACTACCTCGAGGGTCTGCAGCTCAATGAGTTCCACGACTTTGATGAGCCGATGCGGGCCGGCGAGGCGCTCAAGATCGTGCTGCAGGTGGCGATGGGGCTCGCCGAAGCCCACGCACAAGGCGTCGTCCATCGCGACCTCAAGCCCGAGAATATCTGGGTGACCCCCGACGGGACGGTGAAGGTGCTCGACTTTGGGCTCGCCCGCGCGTGGGGTGTGCCGTGGGCGTTTGGCACCAACGCAACGGCGGCGCGAACGGTCGTCGGCACCCCGCACTACTGCCAGCCGGAGCAGCTGCTCACCGATCAGCTGACCCCCGCCAGCGACATCTATTCCCTGGCCACGATTCTCTACGAGCTGCTCTCGGGGCATGCGGTCCTGTTCGAGCACTACCGGGTGTCCGAAGTGGTCGAGGCGCTGCGGGACTCGCCCGTCGCGTGGCTCGACGCCCATGCGACCCGGGGGATGCAGCCGATCGAAGGCTATCGGGGCTGTGCCGGCCTTCCGCACTCGTTGCTGGAACTGCTCCAAGCGTCTTTGGACCCCGAGCCCACCAAGCGCCCCCAAAATGCGGGCATCTTCGCCTCCGCAGTCGCGGAGATTCTCCACGACGAACTGGAGGCCGTCGCCGCCGGTGAAGTGGTGGTCGTGGATCCCTCGGGGAACACGCAGCGCCACATGCTGCTGCCTGGGCGCAGGTCGCTGGGGCGCAGACTCGACGCCGACATCACCGTGGTCGCGCCGCAAATGGCCGACACGCATGTCCTGCTCGACTGGAGCGGATCCCCGCGACCGGTCCAGGTCCGTGCGTGCGAGGGGGCCGCGTTCACGCACAACGGCGAGCCGGCCCGCGGCGTGATCACGGCCGAGCCCGGGGATGTCTTTGGCATCGGCGCGCTGAGCTTCGTCGTGGAAACCCCAGGCGAGGTCTGACCGAAAATGCAGCTGCGCCTGTTGGCATTGCTCGCCGCGCTCGACCTGGGTGCCACCGGGTGCACGGAGATTCGCTTCGGCAACGACGCCCCCCCCAGCGGCGAGAGCGGCGTGCCCACCGACGACGATGGCCCCGGCGCTGAGGCCGACTGTTGCGAAGCCCATGCCGGTCCGCAGTGCGACAACCCCATCCTCAGCGCGTGCGTGTGCGACGCAGAACCGTCGTGCTGCGAGGTCGAGTGGGACGAACACTGCGCCCAGCAGGTCGAGGTGCTCGGTTGCGGGGTCTGTGGATCCCCCGGAAGCTGCTGCGAGGCACGAGACGAACCCGGTTGCGAGGTGCCTGCGCTGCAGACCTGCGTCTGCGATGTGGACCCGATCTGCTGCGAGGGGGCCTGGGACCCGCAGTGCGTGGCCGACGTGTTTCTGTTCGGCTGCGGCGTCTGTCCAGGGGCAGCGAGCTGCTGTGTCGCCGATGGAACCCCCGGCTGCACCGAACCCGACGTCCAGCAGTGCGTCTGCGCCCAGCAGCCCTCATGCTGCGCCGAGGCCTGGGATTTCCAGTGCGTCCAGGCGGTCGAGTCGCTGGGCTGCGGTGTGTGCACGCCCCGCGGCTCCACGGGCGAGGATTCCGCGGAATCGGGCGGCGGCTCCATCTCGAGATCCACGACCGGTTCTGGGCGGCCCTAGGGCCACAACCCGCCTCGATGCGGAGCGAGTTGTGGGGCGACACCGAAGCTGGTGAAATGCGCCCATGGATTGGCTTCGTTGCGCGCTCGTCGGCTCCTTCGTCCTTGCTTCTGGCTGCGGCAGTGACTCCGAGGGAGACACCGACACGGACACCGATGGCTTCGGCTCGCCGAGCAGCCTCAGCAGTCCCAGCAGCCCCAGTTCCGACACCTTCGACCCCCCCGACACGTTCCCGGACACCTTCGACGACGACGATGATCCGTCGCTGACCGACGGCGATCCATCATCCCCCGGGAGTGATCCCACCAACGATCCGACCGACGACCCCACGAT
>CAYGTG010001110.1:0-291 GCA_964352485.1 uncultured Nannocystaceae bacterium
CGGCGGGTGGGTGGCCCACAGGCCGATCGCCCAGAGGTCGATGCCGTCGTAGGTCAGCATGTACGCCTTGCCGTCCCCGCCAATGGCCATCTGCTTGACCAACTTCTTGGGTCCCTTCTTCACCTGGCTGAACGTGCCGCCCTCGAGCATGAACACGCCCTTGTCGTCGATGGCGAAGTAGGCGGGACCGGGCTCGCCGGGCTCGGGGAGCGCGGCCGCAGGCGTCGGCGCTTCGGCGGGCTTCGCTTCAACGTTGGCGTCTTCCTTGACGTCCTCTTTGGCGCCTTCGGG
>CAYGTG010001110.1:301-3130 GCA_964352485.1 uncultured Nannocystaceae bacterium
CCGCGTTCTTGTCCTGCTCGCCGTCTGCCTTCGCGTCCTTCTTGGCGACTTTGTCGTCGGCTTTCTTTCCGGCTTCGTTCTTCGCGCCGGAGTTCTTCTCCGCCGAGTCGCAAGCGGTCGCGGTGAGACTGAGGGCCGCAAGGCCCACGAGGATTCGGGTGTTGAGAGTCATGCAGGTTGCTCCTATGCCGTGATCGATACCGCGAAAGGACGCGGCCAAACGGGGGACGGGACGGCAAGCCCTGCGTTGCAGGGAAACGACCGATTTTGGCCCCCTCGCGCGAAATTACAGGCGAAACAGGTTGCGAGGATCCGCCCGCCGGGCTCGAGAAAACTGCAGCCATCCGCGCCGTAGCGCGGGCCAGCGGAGCTTGGGCTGCGAACCCCCAAACCGAGCTTCGCTGAGCGGGACGAAGGTGGGCAGCAGCTCGAGCGGGTAGCCCAGCGGGCCTCTGGCCAGCGTGGCGGTCCCATCGAGCAGGACCACGCGTGCCTCCCACACGGCCGCGGGTCCCGAGGTCTCCGCGAGCAGCGGCAGCGGATCGAGCACGGGCACGCAAAGCCCGCCCCGAAGATCTCGCAGCCAACTGACCTTCCCCGGGAACACTTCGAACAGCCCGATATGATTCCGCGCCAGCACGCGCCATGCGTCGGGCACGGGGCCCATCGCCCCCTCGAGCAGGAGCGCGAGCCACGGTCTCTCCCCAACCGCAGCGGCGTCGCACAGCGCCCAATCGGTGCGCATCGCCTGCAGCAGCTCGCGGTCCTGGTCGTCTTCGCGAACCGTTCCGATCTCCTCGTCCCAGCGAGCGAGCAGCGGGGCCAAGCGCCGCGCCCCAGATACGCCGCCAAACACCCGCGTGGCGGCTTCGTCGAGCTGCTCTGCGAGCCACCGGGGCGTGGCAGGCTTGTCCCTGATCGCCGCGGGCTTGTCTTGGCCGCTCTGAGTCAAACCGCCCGCTTGCGGTAGGCCCGAATCTGCTGGGCGAACGCTGCGAACATCGGCTTGGCGTCGTGGGGGCCCGGCGAAGCTTCGGGGTGGTACTGGACGCCCCAGACCGGTCGGCCAGACATGCGCAACCCAGCGGCGGTCTTGTCGAACAGGTTGACCGCGGCAAGCTCGGCCCCGCTGCCCAACGACTCGGCCGACGCCGCGAAACCGTGGTTCTGTGCCGTGATCGCAACGCTGTGATTCGAGGTGTCACGCACGGGGTGATTGCCACCGTGGTGCCCAAATTTGAGCTTGTAGGTCTTGCCGCCCGAGGCCAGGCACAGCAGCTGGTACCCCAAGCAGATGCCAAAGATCGGGGTCTGTCCGGAGCCCGCGAGCAGCGTCTCCAGGTTGGCGATCACATCCGGCAGCGCTGCCGGATCGCCAGGGCCATTGCTCAGGAGGATTCCATCTGGGTTCATCGCCAGCACTTCGGCTGCGGGCGTGCGGCTGGGAACGACCGAAACCTCGATGCCCTCATCTCGAAGGCAGCGCAGGATGTTGTGCTTGATGCCGAAGTCGTACGCGACAACGTGGAGTTCGACCTCGGGCACTGCCGCATCCTCGGGCCAACGCAGCGTCGCCTCGCTCCAGCGATACACCGCTTGGGTGCTGACCGCGTGTGCGAGCGCTTGGCCTTGCATCGGCGGCGCCTCTTTGGCCATCTGCACCAGTCGCTGCGGCGCGATGCCCTCGGTACTGACCGCGCCCATCATCGAGCCAGCGTCACGCAGGTGGCGCGTGAGCGCTCGCGTGTCGATCTCCGCGATTCCCGGCAGGCCGCGAGCCTCGAGAAACTCGGGCAGCGACTGACGCGCCCTCCAGTTTGAAACGGTCGGGGACAGCGAGCGGACGATCAACGCCTGCGCCCCGGGGGCCTGCGACTCGACGTCTTCGGGGTTGCATCCAACGTTCCCGATCTCCGGCGCGGTGAGGCAGACCAGCTGCCCGGCATAGGACGGGTCCGTGAGGATCTCCTGATAGCCGGTCATCGAGGTGTTGAAGACGACCTCGCCGAGCGTGGTGGCCGACGCGCCGAATCCCACGCCGCGAAAAATCCGACCGTCGGCCAGGGCCAACACTGCCTCCACCGGGTCGCGCTCGGACATCAACCCCAGATACGCCTGGCTCCGGACGCGGTCAAGAGCCCTCGCGCCTGCTATCGTCCCTGCGCGATGCCCACCCCTGCCCCACCGACCGCAGGCCTTCTTCTCATTGGGGATGAGCTGCTCAGCGGAAAGATCCGCGACGAAAATGGGCACGTCCTCGCCAAGACGCTGCGCAGACTCGGGATCGCGTTCGTGGAGATGGCGATGGTGGGGGACCGAAAATCGGCCATCGGGGAGGCGCTGCTGCGCCTATGCGCGAGCGCGGACCTCGTGTTCACCTCTGGGGGCGTGGGACCCACGCACGACGACATCACGATGGCCTCGATTGCCGCCGCGACGGGCCGCCCGCTCGAACAGCACCCCGAAATGGCGGCGTCCCTGCGCAAGCACTACGGGGACGAGCTGACCGATGCCGCCCTCTCGATGGCCCAGGTTCCGGCCGGAACCCAGCTGCGGGGCAGTCGCGGCTGGCCGGTACTCCGGCTCGATCTCGACCGCCCCACCGACCCCGCGTCATCCAGGATCTACATTCTGCCGGGCGTTCCGAGCTTGTTTCGGTCCAAGCTCGAGCAGCTGGAGGCCGCCGAGGGTGAGCTGCCGCGTGGCGAGGGCTGGCATCTCGCGCTGCTGCACACCACGCTCGACGAGAGCAAGCTCGCGCCCCTGCTCGACGCCCTCCTCGCCAAATTTGGGGAGGCACTCGAGATCGGATCTTATCCGCGCTGGGCT
>CAYGTG010001111.1:0-3126 GCA_964352485.1 uncultured Nannocystaceae bacterium
GTCTTGGTGGTCATGGGCTCGATGATCGAGCCGGGGTCCACGACCGCCTCGGTGCTCAACACGCTGGCCGTCCTGTTCCTGCTGCTCTCGGGCGCACGAGCGGGCTTCTTGCTCGTCGTCGACAACATCCTCACCCGCCGGCTCGCGCGTCCGATCCCCAAGATCTTCCGCGACATCTGTGAGGGCATCGTCTACTCGGGCGCGGTCCTGCTCACCTTGCGCTCGGCGGGGGCCCAGCTCGACGCGCTGCTGACGACCTCTGCGCTGTTGACCGCCGTCGTCGGCCTGTCGCTTCAGGACACGTTGGGCAACCTGTTCGCGGGCCTGTCGATCCAGGCGCAGAACCCCTTCGAGGTGGGCGACTGGATTCAGTACGACTCCGATGACAACGACATCGGCAAGGTCATCGAGATCAACTGGCGGGCCACCAAGGTGCTCACGCTCGATGACGTGGAGATCGTGATCCCCAACGGACCGCTTGCCCGGGCCCCGATTCGCAACTTCACCAAGCCGGCGAAGATGAGTCGCCGCAGCTTGTTCGTCGTCGTTCCATTCTCTGAGCCTCCATACCGGGTTCAAGACGTGATCCTCGACGGCCTGCAGCACACGCCCGGAGTCCTCCGCCGTCCGGCGCCCTCAGTGGTGACCGCCGACTTCACCGAGCGTGGCATTCGGTACTGGGTCCGGTTCCACACCGACGACTTTGAGCGTCGCGAGGTGACCGACAGCCTGGCCCGAGACCGAATCTGGTACTCCCTACGCCGCGCCAACATTCGGATGGCTGTTCCCGTGGCCGACCTGGAGCTCCACCAAGACGACGAGTCGTATCGCAGCGCGACGCGCAGTGAGGCCATGGCCCGCCGCAGGGCCGCCCTTCGCAACGTCGACTTCCTCAGAGCCCTCTCCGATGCACAGGTCGATGAATTGGCCGGGAGCTGCCGGGAGCGGCCGTACGCTCCGGGTGAGACGGTGCTGCAGCAGGGCGATGAGGGCGACGAGCTGTTCATCGTGCAGCGTGGCGAGGTGGAAGTGCTGCTCGAGTCTGCTGGGGAGTCGGTCGAGGTCGCGCGTCTGGGCAAAGGTGCGTTCTTCGGCGAGATGTCCCTGATGACCGGACAGCCGCGCATGGCCACCATCCGGACGCTGACCGAGACCCTGGTGTTGGTCGTCTCCAAGGTGCCGTTTGCCAGGGTGCTCGATGCCTCCCCCGAACTCGCCGAGCAGATCAGCGACGTGCTCGTCTCTCGCCGGGAGCAACTCGACAACGCTTCGTCGAAGCAGAGCGCCCCCCGCGTCTCTGCGGCCTCGACGGCGTCCCGCAACGAGCTGCTGCACCGGATCAAAGACTTCTTCTCCCTGAGCAGCTGAGCTCGCTGTCCGGGGGGCCTCGACGCCGACCGGCGCGGGCTGGTACACGCATCGCATGCGCGCGCGATGGGGCCTGCTGATGTGTCTTGGGCTGCTGACCTCCTGCGATTCGGGGTCGAACGCGGGGGCGTCCGCCCCGCCGCGAACCACGGTCGTGCCCTCGGAGCCTTCGGAGCCTTCGGAGCCGACCCCGAAAGCAGCGCCATCGCCCCAGGAGCGCGCGGTGGTCCTGGCGAAGGCGTTCATCGTTCTCGATGGACACATCGACGTTCCGTGGCGGCTCGAGAAGTCCTCGAAGGATGGCGTGCTGCGCGAGGACGTTGGGGGTCCGACCGAAGCCGGAGACTTCGACCTGCCGCGGGCGCGGGCTGGCGGGCTGGACGCGCCCTTCATGTCGATCTACGTCTCGCCAGAGTTCGAGATGAACGGGGCGGACGTGGTCGCCGAGCGGCTGATCGCGATGGTCGAGGGCATCGTCTCTGCGCATCCCCAGGACTTCGCGCTCGCACCAAGCGTGCAGAGCGTTCGGGACAACTTCGCGGCCGGGAAGATCTCGCTGCCGATGGGGATGGAGAACGGTGCGCCGCTGATGGGCAAGCTGGAGAATGTCGCCCACTTTCACGAGCGGGGCATTCGATACATCACCCTCGCGCACAGCAGAGACAACCACATCAGCGACTCGTCCTACGACAAGCGGCACACGCACAAGGGCCTCTCGAAATTCGGGAAGTCGGTCGTCGCCGAGATGAACCGCGTGGGCGTGATGATCGACGTCTCGCACATCTCCGACGACGCGTTTTGGCAGGTCATCAAGCTGTCCAAGGTGCCGGTCATCGCGTCCCACAGCTCGTGTCGGCGCTTCACCCCTGACTTCGACCGCAACATGTCCGATGAGATGATTCGCGCGCTGGCGAAGGCCGGCGGGGTCATTCAGATCAACTTCGGATCAGACTTTCTCGACGGTGGCGTTCGCAGCGGCAGAAAAAAACATGACGCCGAGTTGAAGGCATACTTGAGGGACGAGCACCTCGATCCCGAGTCGGACGCGGGCAAGGCGGCGGCGGAGGCGTATGACGTCGACCACGAGCCACCACGAGCGACGGTGTCCAACGTCGCCGACCACATCATGCATGTCATCGCACTGGTCGGCGTGGAGCACGTGGGCCTGGGCAGTGATTTCGACGGGGTTGGCGACTCGTTGCCCAAGGGGCTGGGAAGCGTCGCTGACTATCCCAATCTGTTCGCGGAACTCCTGCGACGGGGCGTGTCCGAAGGCGACCTCGAGAAGATCGCATCCGGCAACGTGCTGCGGGTGTGGTCTGCGGTCGAGGAGTACGCCGCGCTCAGCCGACAAACTCCACGGCGTAAGTGAAGCTGTACTCGGCGCATTCGAGGGACTTCGGGTCGGCCCGGACGATGGGGAATCCCGTGGTTGCTTGATCCAACCCGTCGCACGTGATGAGCAGGCGAAACGGGTTGGTGGAGCAACAATAGGCGGCGGAGCCGAACATGACGAACGCCCCGCCGTCACAAGCGAGCATCCCGTCGTTGGGGCACGCTGCGCTCGCGCAGAGCTCAATCGGACCGTTGGGTACGTACACGTGGTCCGGCACGCCGCCGCCGCAGTCGATGAAGCTCCAGTCGCTGGTGAACTGAAGTCGGTCGACGTCCGCCTCGTCCAGGAGCGTGCCAGTGAAGCTGCTCGCGGCGTCCTGGCACGCCTGCTCTCCGAGGAGCTGACGATCCGCGAAGCTGTCG
>CAYGTG010001112.1:0-3125 GCA_964352485.1 uncultured Nannocystaceae bacterium
TCGACAAACTGAGCAACGAAGCGGTAGTAGCGGATTTGGTCGTTCATTCCTGTCCTCCTTGGGGTGTGGCGGTCTGAAGTGCCGCTGACCCGTTCGGTCCAGAAAGATTGCAGGTGGCGTACCAAGTTCGGACGTAAGCTCGACTACAGAGATCCGGGCGGTTGCCGAGTGGGCGCACGGGTGGGATACGACGAACCGTCAGCAAACCCTGGCGGTTCTCTGACGATCTTTCACCCGCCGAACGCTGACACCGTCGGTAGACTGTCGGCGTTGCTCGAGAGCCACATGTACGCCTGCACGGCCTGCGGTGCGGTTGTCGAAGCGGATGTCCGACACGTCGCCACGCGGTGTGCCTATTGCACCGCACCCTTGGTCGACGCGAAGCGAGCGGCATCTGCCATCGACGCGGTGGTCCCGTTTCGGTTGAGCAAACGCGCCGCGCTCGAACGCCTACGCACCCACATCGGCGACCGCTGGTGGACCCCGCAGTCCATCCGAGCACTCGCCAACCGAGGTCAGCTCCGAGCCGACGCGGTTCAAGGTGTGCTCGTTCCCTTCTATGCGTACGACGCGACGATCTGTGCGGACTACAGCGCCCGTGTGGGTGTGCATTGGCACCGCAAGGAAACCATCGAGGTCAAGCGCTCCAAGCCCAAGCCCGACAAGGCCGGCGAGACGATCCACATCGAGCCGGAGGGAAGCGCGACCCGAACGCGAATGGTTCGCGAGACCGAATGGTTCGATCTCCGGGGCAGCATGGGGATGCAGCTCGAGCACCACCTGGTGTGCGCATCGGTAGGGCTCAGTGGCGAGCGCGCGCGTCAGCTGGCGCCCTTCGATCTCGGACGCGCCGTGGACTTCGAGCCCAGAGTGATGTTGGGCTGGAGCGCGGAGCTTCCATCCAAGGCCCGCCGTGACATCGACGCAGAGGCACACCACACGCTGAGCGATATCGGGCGCGGACATCTTCGGCGCGACCACCTCACCGGAGATGCACAGCGAATCCGCACCGCCGAGTTCGACGTCGAGATCCATCGGGTTCGTTTGGTGCTGCTGCCGATCTGGCTGGCGACGGTTCGGCTGGGCAAAGCGCCGGTTCAGATCGCGATCAACGGACAGACGGGCCAGGTCGTCGGTTCGATCCCCACTTCGACGGCAAAGGTGGCCGCTGCGGTGGTGGCATCGTTGCTGGCCGTGCTGATCGTGTTGTGGATCAGAGGAGAGCTGCCGTGGATGTAGTCGAATGCGAAAACTGCGGCGGCATGGTCGTGTTCGACGCGCAGGTGGAGGCGGTCAAGTGCGTGTTCTGTGGAGACGTCTCGCTGACCGCAACCGAGCTGCTCGCGGTGGAACAACCGAGCGTCTCGGTCCCCTTTTCCGTTTCGCGTGCCGATGCCGAGGGCTTGTTCCGTGCATGGGCCAAGGCTTCCATCTGGACGCCATCGGCGTTTCGGTCCCAAGACATCTCGCTGGAACAACTGTGGGTCCCCGCATGGAGGGTTCGCGCCAACGTGCATGCGACCTGGACCGGCCTGCAGAGCGCTCGCACACGCAGCGGCAAGCGCCCCAAGAGCGGCGCGAACGTGGCCGAGCGCGAGGCCTGGGTTCCTGCAAGCCTGGGGCTCACCCAGACCGAGCTCGCTGCGCTGGCCCCTTTCCCCTCCGACCACTGCGTCGCATGGGACCCGGACAGCTCGCAGGCGCCATACGAGGTCGGCGGATCGTCCGCGCAGACCGCAACGATCGAAGCGCGGTCGCAGTTTCGGGACGGCGTGCGCGAGGAGCTGATTCGCGACAAGCGGCTTCGCGACTGCCGGGCATCGGTGCTGCTGCGCGAGGTCGACACGGCCGCCGTCATGCTGCCGGTGTATGTGGGCTGCGTTCGATTTGCGGATCAGCCCTGGCGCCTCGTCATCAACGGCCAGACCGGGCGCGTCACCGGAAAGACACCCGTCGACGCCAAGAAGGTCGCGACGCTCGTCGCCCTGCTCACCGCGCTCGCCCTGCTGTGGGCCTGGTGGAGCTGACGCGCATGCGGAGGTTGTCTGCGACGCTTCTGGCGCTGCTTGGATGCAGCCCTCCCACAGCACCAGCAACGCCTCAGGCCGCCAAGCAAGGCGGCTCCGCGGCGGCGTCCGTGCAGGCGGTTCTCGAAGGGGACCGTGGGCGCTTCGAGGAGGCGGTGGCGCAGCTGTACGCGCGAAGGTCGGAGCCAAGCTCCGCTGCAGTGCTGGCTCGACTGCTCAACCTGCCGCTGTCCGAAGGCGACCCCCGCTACGCACCGCTGCAGCGTTCGCTGTACGAGAGCCTCGCCAACGGTCCGCATGACTCCGAACGCGACGCCACGATCGCGCGCGGGTTCCTGCTCGCATCCACTGCCGCCGAGCAATACCAGCAAGGAAAATCGCTTCGCGCGCTCGCCACCCTCAGGCGTCTGGAGCGCGACCTCGCAGCCGAGCTCGAGCGCACCGACGACGTGGATCTCCACGCGATGCTCGGCAACTACGCGCACCAAGCCGGAGGCCTCGTTCCCTTGCGGCGTGCGCATCGATTCGAGCTGGCCGCCGAGCACCTCGAGCAGGTTGTCCTGCGCTTCGACGAACTCAGCCTCGATGCCCAGGGCGTCACGCTGGGTCTGCCCGGTGTTCGGCCCGTGTTTTCGATGTGGAGGGCCGAGCTGCTGCGGCGTGCCGGGGACCCCGACGCTGCGGCCGCGTATGCGGTGGTGCTGGAGGCGGTCGACACTGCCGACGAAACACCTGCGCTTCGAACCTTGGCGGAGGTTGCTCGGGAGCATGCCTCCGCTCCTTTCGTGCCCGGAGAACCACTGTGGCCGCATGGGTTCACGGCGTGCGTCAGCTGCCACGCGCACGCCGGACTCAGCGCCAGGCCCACGGATTTGTGAGCCTTGGAGCGACCTGTGCTGATCCTGATAGGGGCCTTTCGAAAATTTCGAAAAGGCCCCTCACTGCGGCCGACAAGTCGCCCTTGTTTCACCCGAAACGGGCACCTGTCGGCGCCTACGAGTCCTTCACTACGCGGTTTTCCGAAAACAGCGCTTGATTGAGGTCTAGCAGCCTGTTGAGAAAGTCGGCGCGGCGGATCGGGAAGGATTTTTCGCTCCT
>CAYGTG010001113.1:0-3124 GCA_964352485.1 uncultured Nannocystaceae bacterium
CCCTCCCCCGTCCTGGGCCCCGACCTTCCGCTCGAGCTCCGCGGCAAGCTCGACGTACGATCGGTGGAGGTTCGTAACGGGCCCGCGAGAGTCGCCGATGTGCACCGACTCGATGCTCTGGTTTGGGCGGCAGGGACATCGGCGACCCTGCAGCTTCAGACGAGCGCCGCACTCCCGATCGCCGACGTCTCGGTCGACGGTCTGACCCTCGAGGCCGAATGGCACTCCCCCACGCTTCGAGTCCCGGGTCTCCTCGCGCAGACGAGCGAGGGCTCGCTGTGGCTCTCGAACGCGTCGGTCGACTTCGAAGCAGAGCACCTCGAGCTGGGTGCGCTACAGGCACGCGCAAGGACCCGATACCTTGCCGCGCTGGTGCCCACAGAGCCGGACGGCACGGCCACGGTGCTGCTCGAAGGCGGCGGGCGCTTCGACTCGATGATGGTTGAGGCATTCGTTCAAGCTCCATACGTCGGCAGCGCCGCGCTGCTCGCAGAAGGCGGCATCGGGGACGTGCCGTGGGCATCCGTGCTGCTGGAGCTGGGACTCGAAGAGGCCCGAAGCGAATCGGGCATCCCGATCCCCGAGCTTTCCGTCTCGCTCGACGCCGAGGCCAAAGGTGACCTCGGAGTCGGAATCGATGCCCAAGTCCACGCCCGATGCATTGGCTGCGACCGAGACGTCGATCCCATCGAGCTGGATGCGAGCGGTCGAGCCTCGCCCGGCGCTGCGATCGTTCGCCTCGATGCGGACGTCACCGCTTCGGCCCTCACGCTCCACGCCGGGGTTCGCGGCAGCGCGCTTCTCGGAGCCGGCGCTGCGCTGTCGCTGCGCATTCCCTCGCTCGACGAACTCTCTCCGGTGATCGACCGCTTCGCCCCGGGCCTCGGCCTCGAGGGCGCGGTGACCGTCGACGCAACGTGCGGCGCACTGCTCGACCCCAGGCTCGCGCTCTGCCGAACCACGGGCGGAGTCCAGCGCGGCGTCCCGGTGCACGAAGCGGGATTCGACGTCTCGGTGGGCGTCGGCGGACAACGGATCGCGGCGTTGGTTCACAGCCTCCGTCTCGAACAGGGCCGCACCCGGGTCCGGATGGGCCCCGAGCCGGCGCGCTTTCTGTACACCCCCGAGCTTGTCTCCGCGCACGACGTTCGAGCCCGGGTGGGGACGACCGAAGGACTGGGCACGCTCGTGCTCGACGGCGAGCTCGACCTCACCGATGGCCGCCGAGTCCAAGCCAGCACCCGCGTGTCCGGTCTCCCCCTGCAAAGCATCAAGGCATTTGTGCCTTCGCTGGACGTCGGCGGCACGCTCTCCGCCAGCGTGGACGTCGGCGGAACCCTGTCCGCCCCAAACCTCGCCGCCAACGTCCGCGGCAGAAAGCTTCGGTATGAATCGGTCAGCATCGGAAATCTTGACCTCGACGCGAGCTACGCCGGCGTAGCGCTCAGGGCAAAGCTCGACGTGGACGGCGGAGATCTCGGCACCATCGACCTCGACGCTCGTATGCCCGTCCTCGTGGACGTGCAAAACGGCAACTACGAAGTGCTGCGCCGTAGTCGTTCGTCGATCTCGCTGAAGCTGGCCGATGCAAACCTGGCGGTTGCCCGTCTTGCAGGACCCAGGCTCAGCAGCCTCCGCGGTCGCCTCGACCTCACCCTCGCGCAAGCGGGCACCCTCGCCCGTCCCGACATCAACCTCGAGGCGGCGCTGCGAGAAGGCGTGTTCGAGACGCACACCCTGCCCGAGGTCCCCGCGGCGTAGTGGAGGCGCGCGGCGACCCGGCCGAGCCCCGGCTGACGCTGACCCTCGATGCAAAGGAGTTGGCATGGCAAGAGCAAGCGGTAGGAGAGATTTCACTGAGCCTCGGATACGAAGACGACATGGCCCTCGCCCGCCTTTGGGCATCCGGCCCCGAAGTCTCGGGCATCGGCGTGGACGCTTCGGTTCCCATGAGCCTCGACCTGGTCGCAACCACGGCGCAGTGGCACTCCGAGCGCCCCCACGACGTCCAGGTCGCGGTCAACGAGCTGCTGGTCCGCCCGACCCTGGCGAGAATCCCCGGAGCCCCCAAGCTCGATCTCGACGCCAGACTCGATGCGATCCTCGAGCTGCACGGCTCGGCGGCGCGTCCCACCCTGACCCTTCACACCGAGCTCGACGACATCGTGTACGGAGGTCGCGAAGCAGGGGACGCCCAGCTCGATGCGAAATACGAACAAGCCAGTGCACATGCGGAGCTGTTGTGGAATGCGCCGCAAGGCCGCACGGCATGGGTGAGCGCCGACGCCCCCGTGGCGCTGAATCTTCGGGGTGGATCGGCCACTTGGGACCAAGGCGGTGAGCATCACGTTCGCGTCTCGATCCCCAAGCTCGACCCGGTCCTTCTCGCGCCGTTTGTCGATGTCGGTGAGTTTGAAGGAGCCGTGGCCGTCCACTCGGTCCTCGATGGTTCACTCGAAGCGTTCGATGCCGGCCTCTCTGCTCGCGGTTTCGTGGGAGGGCGCGGGCACAGACTCCCCGTCGACGCTCGCATCGTCGTCGCACCCACCGAGCAGACCGTGACTCTGGACCTCGGCTCGAGCGTCCACGTGCGCGCAGCGACGAAGGCGATCGTCGCCGAGCTCATCGAGGGCGGAGACTGGCGGGCGACCGGAGTGAAGGCCACCGCGGACATCGATGCGCTACGAACCTCGGACTTCTCCGTCTTCCTGCCCGACGAAGTTCAGAACCTCCGAGGACGCCTCGACGCTCATGTCACGGTCGACGGCCAACTCGGCAAGCCCGAGCTCGCGGGCTCACTGGCCCTGACACAGGGCGCAGTCACAGTGGTCCCGGCACGCGTTCGAATCACCGATCTCGAGGTTGCGTCCTCCTTCAGCAATCAAGGCCTTGCACTCCAGCGCCTGAAGTTCCAAGCCGGCGACGGCTCCGTCTCGGCTTCGGGCGCCATCGACGTCGTGCCCAACGAAGGTCTTCGCGCCGACATCGACATGAACGTGAAGAAGTTCCCCCTTCGTGCGCCTGGGCTGCCGAGGATGGCGCTCTCGACCCGCGTACGCGCAAAGAGCTTCGCCAACCTCGACAAGTTCGACGTCAACATTGGCGTGGGCAAGACCCTCGTCGA
>CAYGTG010001114.1:0-3121 GCA_964352485.1 uncultured Nannocystaceae bacterium
CCCCATGACCGAGATCAACGCGCCCGATGTGGTGGCCGAAGTGCGCGCATTGTTCGAGCGCTATGAGGCTGCGTTGGCGCAGAACGACGTTGCGGTGCTGGACGAGACGTTCTGGCGCAGCCCGCACACCGTCCGTTACGCTTTCGCCGACCATGGCTATGGATTCGACGAAATCCACCGGCATCGTCTTGCCCGTCCGCCCGGGCCGGGCATCAAGGAAAAGCGCCTGCGGCTGGAAATCCTGACGGTCGGACGCGATCTTGCGACGGTGAACCTTGAGTTCAAGATCCGCGGCAAGGTCACCAAGATCCACCCCGGACCGGTCATCACCCGCTACGAGTTCAAGCCCGAAGCCGGCGTGAAGCTCTCGAAGATCGAGAGCCTCGAGAATGACCTCGCGATGGCGCTCGAGGCCATCCGCATCCGGATCCTGGCGCCGATTCCCGGCAAGGCCTCGGTCGGGTTCGAGGTTCCGAACAAGACCCGCGAGACCGTCTACATCAAGGAAATGCTGGAGTCCGATGACTTCGGCAAGAAGATGAGGCTGCCGCTCGCGCTGGGCAAAGACATCACCGGCAACATCGAGGTCATCGATCTGGCCAAAGCGCCGCACCTGCTCGTCGCGGGTGCAACCGGCTCGGGCAAGTCCGTGGGGGTCAACTCCATGATCTGCTCGCTGCTGTACACGCAGACGCCCGAGGACGTTCGCATGCTGATGATCGACCCCAAGATGTTGGAGCTGTCGATCTACGAGGGCATCCCGCACCTGTTGCTGCCTGTGGTGACCGATCCGGAGAAGGCATCGCTCGCGCTTCGCTGGGCTGTGCAGGAGATGGAGCGTCGCTACACCTGTCTGTCCGAAGCGCAGGTGCGCGACATCTCGGGCTACAACAAGAAGCTCCCCGAGCTTCAGGCGGCTTGGGAAAAGGAAATGCGGCTGGCCGAAGTCGCCGAGGAGGAGATGCGGCGGGTCGCCAAGGAGCAGGGCGAGGACATGGCCAACGGCACCGCGCTGTCCGGAATCAGCTTCGATCAGAACGGCCCCAAACAGACCCGCGGCGGAGCGGATGCGCCGGAGTATCCAGAGAAGATGCCCTTCATCGTCGTGATCATCGACGAGTTCGCGGACCTGATGATGGTCGCGAGCAAAGAGGTCGAGCAGAGCGTGGCGCGGATTGCCGCCAAGGCCCGCGCTGCCGGCATCCACCTGATCGTCGCGACCCAGCGTCCCTCGGTGGATGTCATCACCGGCACGATCAAGAACAACTTCCCGTCACGCATCGCGTTCCAGGTCACCTCCGATATCGATTCACGCACGATCATCGACGGCAAGGGCGCCAAGCAGCTGCTCGGCATGGGGGACATGCTGCACATGGATCGGGGCAAGCAGCCCAACCGCGTGCACGGCTGCTTCGTCAGCGAGGACGAGATCCTCAAGGTTGTCGACTTCGTCAAGAAGCAGGCCCGCCCGGTCTACAACATGGACGTGGTGCGCAAGCCCGACGAGGCCGACGGGCCCGCGGACGAGAACCTCGATTCGCTCTACGACCGCGCGGTCGAGGTGGTCGCCGAGGCGCAGAAGGTCAGCACCAGCATGGTCCAGCGTCGCCTTGGCGTCGGCTACAACCGAGCCGCGAAGATCGTCGACGCCATGGAAGAGCGGGGCGTGATCGGACCCAGTCGCGGCACGACGCCGCGCGAGGTCTTCGTCTCGCCGAGCTGAGCCGCGGTGTCGAGCATCAACCGCCGCAGTTGATGCCGACGTCGCGCATCGCGTCCGACAGGCCGCTGGCCTGGACCGCCTGGTCCACCGAGACCGAGGCGAGCGTCGCACCAACACTGACATTCACGTCGACATCGTCGATCAAGTAGAAACACAGCAGCCCGCTCTGCTCGACGTCGACCTCGAGGATGTCGGTCTCCTCGAAGCGCAGGAACGGTGCGTACTGCTCGTGACCGCTGCCCAAGGCGACCGCGGCAAAGTGCACGTCGACGTCGATGAGCTTGAGATTCCCGAACGAGAACAAGCCGCAGTCCTGGGTGATCTCGACCTCGGTGCGGCTCTCCTCGGCGATGTCCATCGCGGTGCCCAGGGCCGCGCGCTCGATGCCGCTCCATGCGTCTGCGTCGTTCATGCGGTTCTCCCAAGCCTCGGCGAGCTGCGCGAGCTGCTCGGTGGGCAGGGCCTCGAGGCATGCCGCGACATCTTCGTCGAGACCCTCGGCGCCCGCGGTCGCGGTCTCCTCCGCCATGCGCAGGGTGGTGTCGCGGATCCTCTCGTCATCATCGCTGCTCAAGCCCTCGCGGAGTTCCGAGAGGGACGCGAGCGCCCGCTGGGCGATGCGGTTGCGCATGGCGCCGCGAACCGGGCCGATGGGATCGAAGAGGGCCCACGCGCCCTGAATCAGCAGCTCGCTGCGGTTGTTGAAGGGGTTCCAGTCGGGGGTGGCACCGACCATCGCTTTGACGTGCAGGCCTTCGCGCCACCAGTCTTCGATCTGGCGGGCGGAGGTGGGGCTCTCGCCGATGCCGAACCAGCCGCCGTAGTCCGAGCCGACCCGGAGCGTTCCGCCAGGGGTGCTCAAGTCGAGCTCCATGTCCGCGGTCATCTGGTCGGCCGGGCACAGCTCCACGGTGTCGAAGGTGATCGCAGGTCGGCCCCAGTTCTTGCGGTGAAACTCGGAGAGAAAGTCGACCGTGTATTCGGTGTGCGAGAGGACTTCCCCGAGCTTGTCGTCGTCGCCGTCGAGGGCTTCGCGCTGGCACTGGCCGATGCGGAAATCGTACAGCCCCGCGAAGGTGTGGTCGGTGATGCCGTCGTCGGCGAGCTCGGCGTCGACCTGGCAGCCGGTGTAGTCGATCAGCGCGTCGGCATAGCGCTGAACCGCTTCGACGCGCGCCCGACCGTCGTCGGTGCCGGGGTCCTCGAAGCTCGGGACCGCGAGCGTGCTGCAGTCCGCCAGCCCATCAGCGTCGTCGGCTTTTCCGCCCGCGCCCGGATCCTGGGCCGCCGGTTCGGCGTCGGGGTTGTCGCACCCGCCGAGCCACAGCGCTGCAGCAAGCGTGACCGAGACCGTTCGAACGAGGCGGGACCGCGTCAACATGAGCGACACCGTACCAC
>CAYGTG010001115.1:0-3120 GCA_964352485.1 uncultured Nannocystaceae bacterium
GGAGTCGACAAGGCCGTCCCCGGCGGAGCGTGGCTCCACACTCCGCTGCGGGTCCCCTGCGCACCAGCCTCGCTCTCCTCCCGAACGCCCGACGCCTGCGCCCCTGCTTTTTCACACTGCATTGGGCTCAAACGCCGGTGGGACTTGCGGACAGTCGTTCACCGATGTCGGCTCGTCGACGGTGCGTTCGCGACCAGCCGACCGGCCAAAAACCGTGGGCTCCGGGCAGGCGCCTTGATTCTGCTGCGGCTTACCTGGAGACTCTCGGCCATGCGTCAGTTCCTGAGCGGCATCGGAGCTCTCGACGCGCGGGCCCTCTCGCTGCTTCGGATCGGCGCCGGCTTCCTTGTCGTGGTCGATGTTCTGAGCCGAATCGGAATGGTGCGGGAGCACTACTCTGGCGAAGGGATTCTCCCCCCCGAGGCCTGGCATGCGATCTACCGCAGCCCCGGCACGTGGAGCGTGCATCTCGCCAGCGGAGAAACCTCGTTCCAGACCTTGCTGATGCTCGCGGCAATGTTGGCGGGCGTGTGCCTGATGTTGGGAATACGAACGCGATGGTCTACCGCGCTCGCCTGGGCCCTCACGTTTTCGCTACAGTCGAGAAACCCTGGCCTCTGCCATGGCGGTGACATCGAACTCCGAATGATCTTGTTTTGGGGATTTTTTCTCCCTTGGGACCGTCATTACGCGCTGGGATCCGCTTCCCGGTCGAGCCAGCATGCTCCGCACCGCTCGTGGAGTGCTGCGACCGTTGCGTACTGCGTGCAAATTGCACTCGTCTATTTTGCGTCAGCACTGCTCAAGACCGGTGACCATTGGCGGGAGGACTTCAGCGCGGTCTACTACACGCTGAACATCGGGGCGTTCTCTCGGCCGCAGGGGCTTTGGCTGGCCTCTCACTTTGGCCTGACCCGTGTGCTGACGGCCGCGACGTTGGTGTTTGAATTCTTCGCCCCGCTGCTGCTGCTGGCCAGCGGCACCGCCTGGAGACTTCGAGTTGCGGTGATCTTCGGGTTCGTGGCTTTGCACGTGGGGTTCTTCGCGTTCTTGCAGCTCAGCACGTTTCCGTTGATCTGCATCGTCTCGATGCTCGCGTTCCTGCCAGCCCAGATCTTCGATTCGAAGGGCGCTGGGCTTGGAGCCCACCTACGACGGGCGGATGAATTTTTGGTTTCGGCTCGAAGCCGGGCCGCGAAGAGTTCCCCTGTCGTACGCTGGCTCCTCGGTGCTGGAGCCGCACGACCCGGGCCACTGCGCCACCTCGAATCGGCGTTCGTTACGCTGTGTCTCGCCTACGTTTTGGCGTGGAATGCAGGGACCATCGCCAAGACGCCGAGCGTCCCCGCCATCTTGCACCCCATCGGTCGCGCACTGGGACTGCACCAAACGTGGGGGATGTTCATCAACAAGAACTCCGCGAGCTACTGGATCGTCACGGTCGCGCGAACCGAAGACGGGGCCGAGCTGGACGCGCTGACCGGTCAACCGCCTCGCTGGGAACGTCCAAGTCGCATCGACCGGCTGTTTGGCGATTTTCGATCCGGCCGACACCGGGCAGGTCTCGGCAACGACCGAAACCGCATCGAGCGAGCCGCATACGCAGATTTCTTGTGTCGCGAAGTTCATCGCGAACGTGGACCGGTCGTTGAAGTGGAGATCTGGTTCGCCTTCCAGGGCACACCACTGCCCGATCAGCCGCGGCCGGGACCTCAACGCACAATGGTGATTCAAAGAGACTGTCATTCGCCGGATGCGCGCTAGAGCGACGCCCGCCGGCCGAGGGGGCTGTTGCTCCACGCGCGGCCTCACCAGACACCGTCGTGGCTGGTCGGCGTGCTCCTGGTCCGTCGCCGTCGACCCTGAGCCCCGCCTGGTCTCATGAACGCGTGGGCGCCGCGGCCGCCAACATCTGGGACTTGACTATCCGACCTGTCGGCTCTTTACTTACTCGGTGTCAGCGTACGGAGCGATTGTAACGCGTGGGATCGGACGAGGACTGGGCTGGACCCTCAGACGAGTGGTGTTTGGCGTCCCTGGACTCGCCTACGACGCGTTTGCACTGACACGATTCGTCCTCGATGAGACCTGGGTGGGGGAGACGGCCGCTGGGCGCTGGGCACGCTCGAGCGTCATCGGCCAGATCGAGAGGGTTGTCGGCCCGGTCGAGGATGCTGTCATATCGGCCTACGATTCGGTTGTCGATTGGATGAACCGACAGCGGTTTCTCCTGTTGCTCCAGCAGTTCCGCGGTGCTCGCCCTGGGATGACGCAGGCAGAGCAACTCGACGACTTCAGAGGCCGGCCCGCGCCCCATCGGTCTTGCAACATCACCGCCGTGACTCCCGAGGCCGGAGTCATCGAGTTTGATTGGGGGGAGGGTCACCTGAACCGTTCGTTCGAGCTCCTGGCCAACACCCACTCGAGGACGGTCGAAATTTTCAATGCGACCGCTGGCGCTCACGGGGAGTTGGGCGACCCCTTCGCCTCCATGGCAGAGGGCGCGGCCGCGACTGCCCCGATCCCCGCGAGCCTGCGTAGTCACGTGGCGCAGGCCACTCGCGACACCTGGTACCGGCTCGCAGCCTAGGAGATAGCCATGCTCACGATTCTCTTTCGGAGGTTCGGCAGTTCGAACGTGGCCCGAGCGGGCATGATCGCACTCTCCAACGCGCCCCAGTACTTCCAGATGCATGTCCGGACGGCGTCTGCGTTCGTTATCAATGTCACCGCGAGGATCAGCAGACACGGCGGGGAGATGATCGTCGAGGAGTTGGTGGTCGCGGAACTCGGAGCCGAGTGGAATGCGGACCAATCACGAGGGCGGCACGGGATTTCGGCAATGCGCACGCTCGCTCGAGAACTCGCTGAGATCGCCAACGCCAACGGTTTGGGACGCGTTCGGATCAACGCCATTCGGGCGGGGGGCTCGCGACCGACAGCCCGAGGCTCCCAGGCGGGCTACGATGGGTTGTTCGCCGTTGTTCAAGGCCCCGACGGCGCGAGCCTCCGCCGCCTCAGCGACTAGGGACGCCGGGCGTCTGGCAATCCGAGACGTCGTTGCTTGAGCCTGCGTCGCGTCTCGTCGAGCAGAGGCTCTAGCAGCCCGTGGTGAAACCC
>CAYGTG010001116.1:0-3118 GCA_964352485.1 uncultured Nannocystaceae bacterium
CCAGGGCGACGAGGTTCGGGTCGCACAGGCGCGGGCTCGCCCCCGCGACGCCGACCTCGTCGCCCTGGCGCTCGGGGAGATGCGGCAGGCGTGCGCACTCTCCGAGTCCATGAGCGAGGGGATCGACCCCGCGCACTGCTACGCGGTGTTGGCTGAGGCGCTTCTCGACTTCGGGGCGGAAGACGCCACAGCGGTCGCCACACGGGCCATCTCGCTGATCGACGCCAGCGAGACGACGCGGGAGGGCTACGCCGACGCCCGCCGCCGCATTCTGGCGCGTGTGCGACCTCCCCCATAGCGGATTCGCGAAGCTCGAACCGGGGGGCGGCCTCGTGCTATGCCGCGAACATGGCCAAGCGCGTTCTCGTCACCGCCGCCCTGCCGTACGCCAACGGATCGATTCACCTCGGGCACATGCTCGAGTTTGTGCAGACCGACGTCTACGTGCGTGCTCGGAAGCTCGCCGGTGACGACTGCAAGTTCATGTGGGCCGACGATACCCATGGCACGCCGATCCAGGTGCGTGCGCGCCAGGAGGGCATCACGCCTGAAGAGGTGATCGCGCGCGCATACGACGAGCACCGCACAGACTTCACCGACTTTCAGATCGGCTTCGACATCTTTCACAGCACGCACTCCGAGGAGTCGAAGAAGCACGTCTACAAGATCTTCGAGGCGCTCGAGAAGAGCGGGAACATCGAGACGCGGAGCATTGACCAGCTCTACTGCCCCAACGACGAGATGTTCCTACCGGACCGCTTTGTCAAAGGCATCTGCCCCAAGTGCAAGAGCGCGGAGCAGTACGGCGACAACTGTGAGGTCTGCGGCAGCACGTATAACCCCACCGACCTCGGCGAGCCGCACTGCTCGGTGTGCGGCACGACGCCGGTGATGAAGGCCAGCGAGCACCTCTTTGTCGACCTGGCTCGCCACGCCGACTTCCTGCGCGCGTGGATCGCGACCGGCGGGGTTGATGGTGGGACGCCGCTGCAGTCGTCACAGCGCAACTACGTGATGGAGTGGGTCGATGGAGGCCTGCGCGACTGGGACATCTCTCGCGATGCGCCCTACTTTGGCTGGGAGATTCCAGGCAACCCCGGCAAGTACTTCTACGTGTGGTTCGACGCGCCCATCGGCTATATCGGAGCAACGCAAAAATGGTGCGACGACAACGGTCTCGACGTGGACGACTACTGGGGGAACAAGAGCCGGGATGAGGTCGAGATCGTCCATGTCATCGGCAAGGACATCGTCTACTTCCACAGCTTGTTCTGGCCCGCGATGCTCAACGCCGCTGGCTACACGACGCCGTCCAAGGTGCAGGTGCACGGTTGGCTGACGGTGGGCGGCGAGAAGATGTCGAAGAGCCGAGGCACGTTCATCTTGGCTCGGACGTACCTCGAGCACCTGCCCAGCGACTACATGCGCTACTACTTCGCGGCGAAGGTCGGGTCGTCCGTCGAGGACATCGATCTGTCCTTCGAGGACTTCGTCAACCGCTGCAACGCCGAGCTGGTCAAGAAGGCCGCCAACCTGTGCAGCCGCAGCATGAAGTTCGTGTTCGGGCGCCTCGGCGGCACGCTGGGCGAGTTGCCGGGGGACACCGCGGAGATCGTCGCCAAGGCGCAGGAGCGACTGCTGCAGGCTCGAGACCACTTCTTGGCGTTCGAGTCCCCCAAGGCGCTGCGGCTGGCCATGGAGGTGGCCGAGGACTTCAACCTGTACCTCACCGAGAAGGAGCCCTGGAAGCTGGCGAAGTCCGACCCGGAGGCCGCGCGCGGCATCTGCTCGGCGGGCATCTACGCCTCGCAGGTCATCGCGACGATCCTGGCTCCGGTGCTGCCCACATGGGCCGAGAAGATGCAGCGGATGCTGCGGCTCGATGCGCCGCTGACGTTTTGCAATGGCGGTGAGCCGCTCCCTGGCGGACACGCGGTCGCGGAGTACGAGACGCTGGCGGAGCCCATCGACGCCAAGGCGATCGAGGCCATCGTCGAGGCCAGCAAAGAAGACGCCGCGCCCAAGCGCACCTTCGACTACGAGGTCGAAGAGCTCGCGGCACAGACCAAGATCGACGCCTTCGACGCGGTCGACCTGCGGGTGGGCAAGGTGCTCGCGTGCGAGAACGTGGAGAAGGCCGACAAGCTGCTGCAGCTGACGATCGACCTGGGGCCGCTGGGGATGCGCAACATCTTCAGCGGCATCGCCAAGAGCTACGCCCCCGAAGACCTCGTGGGCAAACACGTCGCGGTGTTCGCCAACCTCAAGCCTCGCAAGATGCGCTTCGGCATGAGCGAAGGGATGGTCTTGGCCTCGGGCGCCTCGGACGACGGCGTGACCGTGCTTGAGCTCGACCCTCGTTCCAAGCCCGGCGAGAAGATCACGTGAAGAAGCCCGAGCACCAGTGGGAAACCCGGCTGCACCTTGCGGTGCGGCTGCCCGCGGTGCCCGAGTCGTTCGCGGACGTGCCGAGGGCCGAAGCCTTCGAACTCCGCTTTCATGACGGCCGCGTGGGGCACGTCGTCTGCGGTTTGACCCGGCAGCTGGCCGATGCCGTCGCTGCCAGCGACCCCGACTTGGCCCATGCGGTCCGCTGCTGGCTTGTCGCCCGGGGGTCTCGGAGCGTCGCGCTGTGCGGCCCACAGGGCAAACTCGATACGGGGCCGATCGACGTGTCGAGCCTGGGCTCAGCGCCCACGAACACGAGCCGGTTGATCACCCTGGCGCCATCGAATGCCGAGATCGTGCACGCGCTCGGCTGTTTCGACCGGGTGGTCGCCTGCGAGGATTCGTCGGACCACCCCCCGCGCACCCAAGAACTCCCGCGTCTGGGCCCCGACCTCGGTCCGGACCTCGATAGGGTCGCGCAGCTCGTCCCAGACCTCGTGGTCAGCTCGCTGTCCGTCCCGGGGATGGAGCGCATCGTGACTGGGCTGCGGGCCCGAGCCGTGCCGCAGGTCGTTCTCGCGCCGCGGTCGCTCGCCGATGTGTGCGCGGATGTGCGGCGCGTGGCCGGGCTGTTGAGCGTCCCCGAAGCTGGAGCGCGCGTCGTCGCCGACATCGACGCACAGCCTCCGACCCTGGAGGAGCCGCGTCCGTCCGACCCGGTCCAGGTCAA
>CAYGTG010001117.1:0-3117 GCA_964352485.1 uncultured Nannocystaceae bacterium
TTCGACTCTTCCACAACTGCAGCCGCGGACACCGCTAATGAAGCCAGATCGATGGTTTGAGCGCCAGCGCCGACAATGCCGTCCAGCTTTGAGACTACGCAATGGTACATCAGTAGATCCTCGAACCAAAGAGCGTACTGAAGCAGGACGCCACGAAGACGGCGTAGGAACACGGCCTTACCGTACAGCCGCGACAGCGTTTTGTGGCAACGACGGATAGCGATCACGACTGCCCGATCTACCCCAATCTGAACCGCGAGGTCGTGCCGGATGGGCTCGACCAACTCTGGTGCCCGCACCGCCCTCATCCGGCCAGTGAATCCAATCTGATCCGGCCACCCGTTCCAGAGCATCCGGCCATCGATTCCGGGGCATCCGGCCACCTGTTCCGATGGACGCGGCCACAGCTGTGGATTGTGACTTGATGATCGCCTGAGCCAAACTCGATCGCCCTATTTTCGCTGTTCTTCAGACAGCGGAGCGGGGGCACATGAAGAGGTTGGCGATGCGCAAGATAAGAGATGCGCTGCGATTAGCAGCGGAAGGTCATTCAGCGCGGCTTCTAGCGGCGAGCCTGGGCGTCGGTCGCACGACGGTGCAGGAGTATCTGTCGCGGGCCGGTGTTGCCGGCTTGTCGTGGCCATTGCCAGCCGACTTGGACGATGCAGCGCTGGAAGCGCTTTTGTTTCCGTCTGTCGGCGGGCGGATCGCACAGCATGCTGAGCCGGATTGGGCTGAGGCGCACAAACAGCTCAAGCGCAAGAGCGTGACACTGCATCTGCTGTGGCAGGAATATCGCGCCGAGCATCCAGACGATGGCTATGGCTACTCTCGGTACTGCGAACTGTACCGGCGATGGGCCGGGCGGCTGTCGGTAACGATGCGCCAGCATCATATTGCCGGCGAGCGGATGTTTGTCGATTACGCCGGCGACACGATTGATGTCATTGATCCGGCAACCGGCGCGCTGCGTCCGGCGCAGGTGTTTGTCGCGGTGCTAGGTGCTTCGAGCTACACCTATGCCGAGGCGACCTGGAGCCAGGATTTATCGGACTGGACGGGATCGCACGTGCGCGCGTTTGAGTTCTATGGCGGCGTTCCCGAGCTGATCGTGTGCGACAACCTGAAGTCGGCGGTCACAAAAGCCTGCTTCCACGAACCTATCGTCAACCAGACCTACCAGGACCTGGCGCGCCATTACAAAACCGCTGTCCTGCCGGCCCGGCCTTACAAGCCGAAAGACAAGGCGAAGGCGGAAGCCGGCGTGCAGGTGGTGCAGCGCTGGATTGTAGCTCGCTTGCGAAAGCGTCGCTTCCTGTCGCTCGCTGAGTTGAACACCGCCATTCGTGATCATCTGAGCGATCTCAACAATCGCCAAAGCCGTCACCTTGGGGCGAGCCGCAAAGAACTGTTTGATGGGCTGGAAGCAGCTCACCTGAAGGCCCTGCCGGTTGAACCTTATGCGTTTGGCGAATGGCGCCAATGCAGCGTTGGCCGCGACTATCATGTTCCCGTCGACGACCACTGGTACTCGGTGCCTCACCGACTGGCACGTGAGCCGGTATGGGTACGGATCAGCGAACGCACGATCGAAGTCTTCCATCGCGACAAGCGGGTGGCGGCCCATGCCAAATCGCCTCAACTGCCGCCGCCCTCAGGTGCCAGCCGGCACACGACAACGCCGGATCACATGCCAGCGAGCCACCGCCGTTATGCTGAATGGACGCCGGCAAAACTTAGCCAAGCTGCCGAAGCGATCGGGCCGAGCACGGCGGCGCTGATCGAGATCATTTTGCGCGAAAAGCCTCATCCCGAGCAGGGCTTTCGAGCGGGCATCGGCATCCTGAAGCTGGCGTCGTCGCACAGCAACACCCGTCTGGAAGCTGCCTGCGACCGGGCACTCGCGATTGGCTCACGCACCATGACGTCGGTCAAATCTATCCTCGCCAACAAGCTCGACCTCGAACACCCAGATGAGATCCGCGACGGCCCCACCATCACCCACGCCAACATTCGCGGCCCCCGCTACTTCCACTGACACCCCTCTTTCCCAGCAGCAAAGGAGATATCATGCTGACCCACCCCACCATCGACCAACTGAGAGCGATGAAGCTTGATGGTATGGCCGACGCCTTCGTCGAGCTATCCGGCCAGGACACGACCAACGCGATGACCCACGGCGAATGGCTTGGACTGCTGCTCAATCACGAAGCCGCCAACCGCACGACCAAGCGCTACAAGAGCAGGCTGAGGGCTGCAAAACTACGTGACCCCCTGGCGTCTATCGAGGACGTCGATTACCGCACACCGCGTAAACTCGACAAAGCGGTGATGCAACAGCTGGCGGGCTGCCGTTGGATTGCAGAGCATCGTAATGTGCTTATCACCGGGCCCTGTGGCGTCGGCAAAACCTGGCTTTCGTGTGCGCTCGCCCAGCAAGCCTGTCGGGACAACTACACCGTTGCCTACGCCCGCGTGCCGCGCCTGTTTGCCGAGTTGGAACTGGCCCACGGCGACGGCAGCTTCCCGAAACGGTTCCGCACGCTGACCCGGTGCGATCTCCTCGTGCTTGATGACTGGGGCCCCGATCGGCTCACCGCCCGCCATCGTCGTGACCTCATGGAAATTGTCGAAGACCGCTACGGCACAGGCTCGACGATGATCACGTCTCAACTGCCGGTCGATGCCTGGCACGACGTCATCGACGAACCGACGTTTGCCGATGCCATCTTGGATCGTCTTGTCCACAACAGCTATCGGCTTGAACTGGATGGACCATCGATGCGCAAGACGACAGTCAAAAAAGAGGAGCAAGCGGCTTGACCTGTGTTCTCCAGACGCCCGACCTGCCTCGCCCACAGGCACCTCCCACACGCCCTGCTGCGTCAGACTCGTGGCGGTCACTCCGCAGGGCGTGCGGGTCCCTCCTATGGACGACCAGGACGGCCTGCATCACGCTTGATTGCAGACACGAACAGTAGCAAGAGGAAATGAAGCTCAAGCGATCATCTGTGCACAGGGCCGGATGATTGGATTGGCCGGCCGGATGCGGTGGAATGGGCAAGCGGTCCGCAGTAAGAACGGGAGCACCCGGAGGGCCGAAACAGAGTGGAGGAG
>CAYGTG010001118.1:0-3115 GCA_964352485.1 uncultured Nannocystaceae bacterium
GACGATGACACTCCAAGCGAGCGAACCATCGCGCGGATCCTGCAGCGAGCGGGTGAAGTTCGGTCTCGTCGTCGCCCTCCGAGGCTCGACGATCCCCGGGCGAAGGACGCGCCCAACCCGATCATCGACGCCCCGAACGACCTGTGGACGGTCGATTTCAAGGGCTGGTGGAACGCTCGAGATGGGGCGAAGTGCGAGCCGCTGACGATCCGAGATGGATTCAGCCGGTACGTTTTGAAGGCGAAGCTGATGACGGAAACCGGCACAGAACCGGTCCGAGAGGAGTTTGAAGAGCTTTTTGCACGCCGAGGAATTCCAAAGGCAGTCCAAGTAGACAACGGGCCGCCGTTCGGCTCCACCCAAGCTCGGTGTTCCAGGACGACACTTTCAGCATGGTGGGTGGCGACAGGAATCGCTGTGATCCGTGGACGGCCCGCGCACCCCCAGGACAACGGTGGGCATGAACGAATGCATCTCGACATGCGCTACGAGGTCGAAGACGTTGGCGCCGACAATCTGGTTCATCAACAAGCGCAGTTGGACCGCTGGATGCACGAGTTCAACAACGTCCGCCCGCACGAAGCGATCGACTTGAAGACACCGAGCGAGCTGTACCTGCGCTCGGAGAGGAGCTACAGCGGGCCAAGAACGCCGCACTACGGCAATCAGATGTGCACTCGAAAAGTCGCTTCGAGCGGCCGAGTTCGGTACCGGGGCCAGATGCTTCGGATCGGGCAAGGCTTCCGAGGATACGAAGTCGGGATCGAGCAAGGGGTTGATCCCAAGACGGTCCGAGTTCAATTCTACGAGCTGGACCTTGGCAGCTTTCCCCTGCCGATGTAGACGACGATCGTCGCTTGAGTGTTACCCCCCGTGGCGCCGATCCGTTACCCCCAGAACAACCGCAACTGTCACTTCCAAGGGGGATCGGAAGTGTTACCGAGGTCTTGACGTGGACCCCAGCTGTTGTGGCTCGGGCTAAGTGATCCACGTCAGCTCGGCAGAACTGATCCGGCCCCAGCTCGCCTGAACTGATCCAACTCAGCTCGGCAGAACTGATCCTCCCACCTGAACGGGAGGCCAGCGCACAGCGTGGCGCGACCGGTGATGCTGCCGAGATGCGGAGGATCAGCATGCATCGGCTTCAAGAGCTCGTTCGACTGTACCGACTTGGCGAGGGCGCTCGCAGCATCGCTCGCCAGCTTAAGATGAGCCCCAACACCGAGCGCGAGTATCGGAATGCGCTCAAGGCCGCAGGGCTTCTCGCTGGCGACCCGGAGTCGTTGCCCGAGCTCGCGGTGCTCAAGCTCGCGATCGAGGCGTACAGGCCGACACGGCCGCCACCGCAGCACGAGTCTTCCGTCGAGAGGTGGCGCGAACATGTCGAAGCCTTCGTCATCGCGGGCGCGACCCCCAAGGCCATCTTCGATCGTCTGCGTGTCGAGCACGAGGAGTTTCGCGGGAGCCTGTCGGCGGTCAAGCGCATGGTCGCCGGGATCGCCAAAGAGCGCGGCGTACGGGCGCAGGACGTCGCGATTCCTGTGGTCACGTATCCGGGCAAGGTTGCCCAAGTCGACTTCGGAGAGGTCGGCAAGCTGTGGGACCCCAAGGAAAAACGGCTGCGTACGGCGTTCGTGTTCTTGATGGTGCTGGGGCACTCGCGCCATCAGTTCGCGCGCATCGTCTTCGACCAGAAGGTCGAAACGTGGCTAGCCCTGCACGTCGCGGCGTTCGAGTGGTTCGGCGGCGTCCCCGAAACGATCGTCCCCGACAACCTCAAGGCCGCGGTCATCCGAGCCGCGTTCGACGTTCGCACCGAGCCGGTCCTCAACCGCAGCTACCGCGAACTCGCCCGGCACTTCGGGTTCAAGATCGACCCCACGCCACCGTACAGCCCTCAGAAGAAGGGAAAGGTCGAATCGGGCGTCCGCTACGTCAAGGGCAACTTCATGGCGACGGTCGGCGACGAACGTGACGTCGACATGCTCAACCGACTGCTCAAGCGTTGGGTGCTCGAGGTTGCGGGACGCAGGATCCACGGCACAACGTATCGACCGCCGCTGGAGTTCTTCGAGGCCACGGAGCGGGATGCCTTCCGGTAACCGCCGGTCTCGGAGTTTGTCCCAGACCCTGGTTCGGACGTCCGGGTCCCCGGGCGGCGCGAGCGTCGCAAACGGGGGGTGATAATTCTTTTTATCACCCGCCATCTGGCCTCCACCCGATGAGCGAAACCGATCACGCCGGCCGGTCCGGTCCGGTCCGGTCCGACCCGTCTCGGCCGCGAGGCGTTAACCGCGCGCGAGGACGCCGTCCAAAGCCCTCGACCCCGATCTCCGTCTACAGAAGGATGGTTGTCGATGGTCGAGAGCGAGAAGGGGACCCGGAAGGTCGAGTTTGGCCCGAGTGTGTTGATCGACCGCGCGCGCGAGAAGCTTCGCGATGCCCTGACGATGCTCGGCGTCGCGGCAGGAGGTGATGTCGACGATGGTGCCGTGACCGACGCGGGGATCTTGGTGGTGCAGGCTGGCGAGATGCTGGAGGACGCGTTCCGGATGCGGGTCGATGAGCGCGCGACGGTGCGGCTGGGAGAGGAGGGGGAAAGCGATGGGTGATCTGGTTCGGCTCGACGTGACCGGCCTCGTGCCGCACGTCGTCAGTGAACTCGGCCGAAAGGCCGAGCGGAAGTTCGTCGAGTTCTTCACCGCCCATCTGCGGAACGACCACACGCGGCGGGCCTACGCCCACGCGGCGGCGCAGCTCTCGGAGTGGCTGGAGATCAATGGACTCAGTCTCGCCGAACTCGAACCGCCCGAGGCGGCGGCGTACATCAAGAGCCTCGAAGTCGAGGGCAAGGCGCCGACGACGGTGAAGGCTCGGCTCTCGGCGCTGTCGAACTTGTGCGACTACCTCGCGAGCAGCGGGGTGCTCGACTGGAATCCTTTCAAGGTGGTTCGGGGGCCGCGGGTGTCTCAGCGCGAAGGGCAGACGCCCGTCCTCGAGCCCGAGCTGGTGCGGGCGCTACTCGACTCGTTCGAGGGGGAGGACGTGGTGGCGTTGCGTGACCGGGCGATCGTGTCGACGATGCTGTTCTCATTCGCGCGGGTGGGGGCTGTCA
>CAYGTG010001119.1:0-3113 GCA_964352485.1 uncultured Nannocystaceae bacterium
GAGCGAAGATATCGGCAATGCCGACCCGCAGGCGGCGGTGCTCGCGGCGAGCTGGCGCTGGGCGTCACGAATGTGTTTGCGCAGGGCCCACTTCTGCTCGTCGCTGAGGTTTTGAAACTGGATCCCCATATCGCGATTCGACGATCGAACCACGATCCCGCTCAGCGGGAGGTTGGCCGACTTTCGCGGGAAGGAGAGCACCAGGGCGACGTCCGTCCCCGGTGCTTCCCAGCCTCGACCCGCAAAGCGACAGCCACCCATGCTCAGGTCGGCCATGGGCACGCAGAGCACGACCTCGTGGCCGATGACATCCGCCGTCGCGGGGATCGGAAACCGGGGGTGCAGTCGAGCATCGGCGCTCACCGGGGGATCATAACGGACCTGGAGGCATGTGAGCATTCAACGAGTGTCCAGGTGTCGGTCTCGGGCGATGGTCGCTGACGGGTCGTCAGTGTTCCTCCAGCAGGATTGCCAAAATGACAATTCGCGGATTCGGTGGTTGCCGCTAACCCTTTGGATCCTTCAGGATTTTGCGTACGCTCCCGCCGGCCGGTGCATTGCATTGATGTGTCGGCAGCACTCCGCCATGAATCGTCTTCGTTCGATGCTGTTCGCCTGTGGACTCGGGCTCGTCGCTGTTTCAGCGCCGGGCTGCAAAGACGCGCCGACGATTCCGGGGACCGAGATCCCGGATACGGACGAGAACCGCGAGATTCTGCGGGTCATCGAGCGCTACCGAACCGCGTTCGTTCGCCGCGACGCCGCCGGCGTGCTGGCCACCGCGCACCCGACCTACTACGACACCGCGGGCACCGACGACCCCGGCGATGACGTCGAGTACGAGCTCCTCGGCCCCATCCTCCGCGAGCGCCTCGCTCAGGTCGAGTCGATTCGATTCACGGTCGACTACCTCGAGGTCAACATCGTGGACGACCGCGCGGTGGTGAAGGCTTGGATCGACGCCAGCTTCCGTCTGTCGCCGATCGTCGATGGCGACAGCGGAATGACCCGGGTCGAGAGCCAACACGCGCGCAAGCAGGACCACGCGATGTTCGAGCTGCTGCGTGACGGCAACAGCTGGCGAATCACCCGCGGTCTGTGAGCGGTCGGCGACCGGCCTACGGCCGGTAGTCGCGGAAGAATGCAATGCGGCCGCGCCACTGGTCGTAGCGGAGTCGGTGGCCGTTGCCGATGCCCGGCTCGGCGACGAGGGTGTCGAGCACGGCGGAGGCCCGGTCGTACGCGCGTCCCTGCACGAGCGCGCTCATCAGCTCGAACCGGGTGGCCCGGCGGAACTCGTCGCTGGGGAGGTCCGAGCCCGGCCGCAGGGCGGCTTCGAGGAATGGCACAGCCGCGGCGGCTTGCTGCACGTTGAGCAACTGGCGGGCCACCAGATAGTTGCCGAGCGCTTCGTGGCCGGGCAGCCCGCGGATGCGGTGCGCCCCCGCGAGGCGTCCGATGCTCTGGGTGAACTTGTCACCTTCGATATCGAACAGCGCCAGGTACTCGGCGAGGACCTCGGCCAGCTTGGGGTCGAGGGTTGCCTCGCGCTTGAGCTGGAGCATTCGGGTGTGCCCCTCGTCGTCGGGCAGAGCCAGGCCGGCGTCGTAGGCCACCTGGGCGGCGTCGAGGTCTCCGGCGAACATGTGGACGTCGCCGCGAAGCTCGTGCATGCGGCTGAGCACGCTGACGGTGAGCTTGGGCATCTGCTCGAGGGCCCGCAGCGCCTCGAGGGCGGCCTGCGGGTCCCGGCGGTCCATGTGTCCACGCGCGAGCCCGAGGCGGTGCACCGGCTGCAGGGGTTCGAGCTTGCAAAGCTGCTCATGGAGCTCAATGGCGTCGTCGAACTCAGCGCGCCCCGTTGCGCGAGCGAGCTCGCCGCGGACCTCGGCGACGGTGTGGGCGCACGGTCGCTCGAACAGGCTTCCCCGCTTGAAGCGCTGGGCCTGCGCCTCCACGTCTTGCGGGCGGATCCCGTTGCGCTGCTCGAGGAACGCGATCCATTCGGTCTCCAGGGCTTCGAGCGAGGTTCCGTATGCGGCCTGTGCGTCGCCAGCGGTGCCGTAGAAGATGCCCATCTTCTCGAAGCCCCGAGTATCGATCAGCCACAACACAAACGAGCCGGCGGTCATGTACGCGACCCGAGAGCTGTGGCTGAGAAACCCGGGGCCCATGATCGACGCCAGCTTGGGCCGCCGCTGCAGCGCCCCGAGAACCTCGACCTGGTCGTGCAGGTCCAGCCGGTCCGAAGGGCGTGGCGCGAGACCGGTCGCGAAGCCCTCGATGAGCCCGATGTTGAGGCGGAAGCCGTCGCGCGAGACGCCAAAGATGTCGTCGCCGACGGTGTTGCCGAAGATATGGGCAAGCTCGTGGTGCAGGACCGGGTGGGGGAACTCGCGGTGGTCGAGATAGATCTGCCCTCGCCAGGGCGCGGCCACCTGCACGGTCCCGGCCCCCATCGCGGCGCGCTTTTGGTTGCGGTCGCGGAAGTTGAAGCTGTGGACCTTGCCTGCCGGCTCCAGGCCACCCATTCGCTTCTTCAAGCGGTCATAAGCGTACTCATGCTCGGCGGCGATCAGTTCGATCGTCCGGTCGTCGGCGGTACGCGGGGCGTAGTCGATGATGAAATGCTCCGTCTCGACGCGCTGCGGCAGGACGTCGCGAAGGCTCTCGTCGTCGGCGGTGAATCCCAGCGAGGCGCCGTTGACCCCGAGGAGGACCGCCACCATCGCGCAGGCGAGGGCGACGACGGCCAGGGCCCCACGTCGACCCTCGCGGAGGCCGCCCAGGGGGTTGGCGCGGCGTCGCAAGGACGGTCCGCAGACCACCGCGAGCAGCAGGATCGCGGCCGCGCCGGCCAGCAGCGTATAGCCGCGGTAGCGCAGGTAGCGTTCGTTCACGGCGACGCTCTCGTCGTAGACCGAGCCGGAGAAGTAGCCGAAGAACGGGTCATAGGCGTAGACCACGGGGTCGGCGTACAGCCGGCTGAGTCCAACGACGATGCAAAACGCCATCGGGACGAACGCGAGCCACAGGGCCCGCCGGCGGCGCGTCGCAAACGTGGAGGCGATGACGCCACAGACCGCGCCAAGCAGCGACGACAGCGCAGGCCC
>CAYGTG010001120.1:0-2721 GCA_964352485.1 uncultured Nannocystaceae bacterium
TGAAGAAGCGTTTCTCCCGCAACTGGATGGTCATCGGCAGCTACAGCTTCAGCCGCCTGGTGGGCAACTATGATGGCTTCGTCGACCCGATCTCCGGCGCGATCAACCTGGGTGCCTCGACGCAGTTCGACATCCCCGAACTGGTCCGAAACAGCTTCGGACCGCTCTCGAACAACGCGCCACACAGGTTCAAGATCAACGGGTTCTACTCCTTCGATCTGGGGGACGCTGGCCGGCTCACCCTGGGAACCTCGACCAACTTTCGTTCGGGCTACCCGATCTCTCTTCGTGCGGACAACAACCGCTACCCAGGCCAGTACGCGGTCTACGTGCTTCCACGAGGCGCAGGCGGTCGCGTGGAGCCTACGTACAGCGTGAACACGAGCGTCAACTACGCATACCCGATCTCGAAGCACCTCGAGATCGAAGTCGGGGCCCGGCTGTTCAACGTGACGAACGCGAAGTCGGTGCTGCGGGTGGACGAGGTGTACTCGTTCTCGAACACGCGTCCGGTTGCCGGCGGTGAGCTCTCGGATCTCAAGCACACCAAGATTCAGAACTCGAGCAACCCCACCGAGTTCTTCCAGCGCGACATCCTTCCTCCGCAGGGCAACTTTGGGGTGGAGACGAGCTTTCAGACCCCCCTGGCGGCGCAGTTCGACCTCCAGCTCAGGTTCTGATCGTTACTGCTCGCCGAGGAAGCTCTTGGCTTTGGCGTTGTCGGGGTCGAGGGTCAGGACCTTGCGGTAGTGGGTCTCAGCCGCGCTCCTGTTTCCCTGCGCGGACTCGAGTCGAGCCGCGAGCAACAAGGCAGCTTTGTTGTTGGGCGACTTGCGCAGGACTCGGTCGACCAGCGCAAGGGCTGAGGCTGCGCGTCCGAGCTTGTCCTGCGCCTGGGCCATGCACAGCGTGACCCGTGCGCCACCCGGCTTGATGTCGTGCGCTTTCTTGAGGACGTTGAAACCCGCGCCGGGGTCGCCCGAGCGGACGAGCTTGCAGCCCTCGTCGAGCAGCTCGTCGAAGCCCGCCGTCGCCTTCGCCTTGGGCTTCGTGGGCTTGGGTTTGGGCTTGGCACCTGCATCGGGCTTGGCACCTGCATCGGGTTTGGTGGGCGTGGGCTTGGTGGGCTTGGGCGTGGGCTTGGGCTTGGTCGCCGCCGGTTCGGGTGCCGGCTTGCCGTCGGGCTTGGGGTCCGCCGATGGTTCGGACTTCGTGACGGGGTCGGCGGCTGGCGGGCGATCCGGCTCGACAAGCGGATCGTTGGGATCCGCTGCGGGCGGCGCCAACGCGGCGACTGGGACGGCCGGCGGCGGCTCGCCCACCGCAGCACCGCGAGGGCTCGGGGGCGCCGACTGCATCGCAAGGGCCAGCGGCTGGCCCGGGGTCTCGGAGAGGACGGCTTGGGCCACAGACTCGGCCCGCGATGTATCCCCGGCCTGTTCGAAGGCCATGGCGAGGAGCAGTCGGCTCAGGCCGGTGGGGGGGTCGCGCTCTCGAGCGCGCTGGTGAGACCGGTCAGCTCTCCGGTTGCGAGTTCGACGTCGCTGAACAGCGGGCGGCTCAGCGCCGCGAGCCGAAGCTCTGCGTCCGGGTAGTCCGGCATGAGGACCACCGGGTGGATGAGGGTGATGTCGCGACCCTCGGCCAGGTCGAATCGCGCTTCGATGCGGGCGACGGACGATGGCGCGATGCCTTCGCTCGCCAAGGTGTCGGTGAGCGTGCGTCCGTTGATCAGCGTCGTCGCAAGCTCGGCCTTGGCCGCTGCGGGTTCGCCGGAACGGTGCGCCCGTATCGCGGCTTCCAAGGCCCGCACGGAAAGCGCGGACGCGCGGGCGACCCGGAGTTCGTTGCCGAGTTCGGCTTGCGTGGTCCGAGAGGCCGCGGTCTGGAGCTCACGGTCCAACGATGCGAGCGTCGCGACGTCGAGGGCAGCGGTCGCTGTACCCACCTGGGCGATCAGTTGCTCAGGGCCGGCGGGCGCGTGGGTCCGCCCCTGCGCCGCGGCGGGGGCTCGTTCGCGCGCGGCGAGGCGTTGCTGCGCCTGGTAGGAACCATAGGCAACGATCGCGGCGATCCCGAGACCGCCGGCGATCCAAACCGCAAATCGACCCGTTTCAGGATCGGGAGCTCCTTCGGTATTCGTCGTCATCAGGCCGAGCGCGCGTACCGCAGGAGTTTTGCAGGTCGCGGTACCGCGCGCAACTCCAGTACACACGAGTACGCACGCACGGACCCAGAGGATCTGCGGCCGGTCAGTACATCTGCAGGGCCCGCAGCAGCCAGTAGGCGTCCTCGTACCGAAGCGTGGCGACAGGGTCGGGCCGGCCTTCGCCTACAAAACCTCGGTCATGAGCCAACGTGAGCAGCGCGCCGTCGAGCTGACCGCACAGACGTGTAGCGAACAGCAGCACCGCGCGGCGAAGCTCAACGTCGAGCCTTTCCACGCCGGAGGTGGAGCTCAGCCAGTGGGCGAGCTCCCGGCCCAGCTGTGCGCCTTCCCGCGGGGAGAGGCTCGCCCGCGCTGCTGTGAGGGCCTCCGCGACTTCCCGTGCGGGGCGAGCGGTCGGAACATGGGATGGACTGGCCATCCGCCCGAGCCCGTCGAGCAGCTCATCGAGTCGGATGCCGTGGCCTTCTTCGAGGATCGCGAGGCCGGAGACGATCGAGGTTGCGGCGCGGGCCAGGCGAAAGCGAAGTTCCGCGACCGAGCACACCGTGACG
>CAYGTG010001120.1:2731-3113 GCA_964352485.1 uncultured Nannocystaceae bacterium
TGGTGGGGACGTCGCGGTTCGCCAGACCGACGCCGCCGGGGAGGCGGGCGCGGCTCCACGCGAGAGGGAACGCGCAGCCCAGTGAGCGCCTCCATGGCTCGACGATCGACTCCGCGAGGGCGACCCGCGCTTGGGCTCCGGCGCTGGTCGGGGAGGCGTGGGCATCCGGTGCACGCGTGAAACCTGCGAGGGCGTGCCTAGCTGAGGCTAGTCCACGTCGGAGCGTTCCGTCCGGTTGGAAGGGCCCGCTGGCCAGGGCCGTGAGGTCTTTGGGGGGGGCGGCAAGGGGCAGTCGCGCGACCAGACTCGGGACCGGCCCGTCCGGCACCATGAACGCCGTCACTTGGTAGAGGTTGCGAGCTCGTTCGGCCTGTCCGGCTGC
>CAYGTG010001121.1:0-2164 GCA_964352485.1 uncultured Nannocystaceae bacterium
GCTGTGCCTGAGACGAGCCGCCTCGAACTGCCCGGATCAAACCGGGACATCACACTTGCCAACAAACGCATAGAACCGGTCCGCCGCGGTGACGAACACCGCCGCCAAGTCCGGCCTCTGGACAGCCCAAGTCTTCAAGCACGACGCTGCAAACGCCTCCCGCTGCGCCCCCGACTCCCGCGGATCCGCGGCGACGAACGCATGAAACGCCTCGCCCAAGCTGGGGGCGTCCACGCCGTGTACCTCGGTCGCTTCGCCCAGCTGCACCGTCTCCAGAATCTCGCCTGCACCGAGCGCTTTCGACGGAGCCGAAAACGCATCGGGCCACGCTCGCGACTCGGCCACCGGATACGTCGGCGCCGCTTCCGAAGACAGCGGCTCCGGATCCTTCAACGCAACCGCGCGTGTCGGCACCTCCAGCGTCCGGTCAACCCACGTCGCCACACCATCCTTCGGCGCCGACAACAGCGGACCGGAGTCATCCCGCAACGCCTCCAGCGCTTTGCGAAACGCGTGTTTCGCCGGCGCCGCCAAAACCAACCGGTCCCGCGCGCGCGTCCACGCCACGTACAGCACCCGCAGCTGCTCCTGAGCCTCTCGCTGCGTCGCGCGCCGCTCCGCGGGGGTCTCCGCTAGACGGTCTACGTACGTGGCGTCCCGGGTGTTGGACGAGTACGGAAACGGTACGTACCGGATCCAGCGACCCTCCAGCGGATTGGTCAGGTCCAACCCCGCGTCGTTCGGCTCCACCCGCACGCCGCCCACGCTCGAGGGCGAGGTGTGTTCGAGATCGGAGAGCACGACGACCGGCCACTCCAGGCCCTTGGCGCCGTGCCAGGTCGAGGCGGTGATCGCATCGCCGGTCATGCGGACGCCCTGCGCATCGGTGCTCGGCTTCTCTGCCCGGGCGCGGTCGAACTCGGCGAGCAAACCGGCGGTGGTCCCCACACTGCCCTCGGTTTCCCGTCCCGCGACGTACTGGTCGATGAACGCGAAGAAGGCATCGAGGTTGGCGAGTCGCTGGGCGTGGTCGCCCCACCGTCGGCAAGCGGTACGCAATTCGAGCGCGTCGCAGCAGTGCGCGGCGGCCTCTCGGGGACCGGCAGGTGCCACGGCTTCGCGACGGCGATCGATCACCGCAGCGGGGCCTGGCGCGGGCTCGTCGGCGAGCAGTCCTTCGAGCCATGCCTGCGGCTGCGCCTCCCCGAGCAGTCGCCCGAGCTCGGCGGCGGCGTGCGTGTCCCGGCTGTCGACCCAGCGCCGCAATCCAGCCCACAGCGCCCGCCCTTCGAGCGTGTCGAGCAGGCCGTTGCGCGGAAGCACCACGCGGTGCCCCAGCGCCTCCAGCGTGGTCGCGGTGCGGTCCCGGGTGAGGCGGCGTTTGCTGAGCACCGCGATGTCCCCGGCGGTCCCGTCCCGGGCGGTGTCCTCGGCGTTCTTCACCCGCACCTTGAACCCGCGCTCCAGCAGGCCGTCGATACCCGCGGCGACGGCCTTCGGATAGGCCGTGCTGCCGGAACCTTTTGGGAGCGTGACGTCCCAAAACTCCACGATGGCCCCGAGACCGTCGGGCTCGCTCGGATGGCCAGGCTCCAGCACCACGCGCTCGCGCGGCATGCCTTGGGTTGCGAACGCGCGGGCGAACAGCTCGGAGGTCAGGCGCACCAGCTCGGGTCGGCTGCGGTAGGACTGCTCCAGGGTGGTGGGCTGGGTGCGCTCGAACAGCTTGCGCAAGGTGTCGTCGACGAACTCGGGGTCGCGGCCTTCGAGCTGCTCGACGGCGGCGCTCATCATCTCGGGGTCGGTGCCGCGAAAGCCGTAGATCGACTGCTTGGGGTCGCCCACCCACACGCTGGTCTTGGCGATCTGGGCCAGCTGCAAGAAGATCGCGAGTTGGATCGGGCTGGTGTCTTGAAACTCATCGACCATCACCAGGTCGAGGTCTTCGCCCAAGCGCTCGGCCACGTGCGGCATGCGGAGCAGCTGCAGCGCGTAGGCCTCCTGGTCGGTGAAGTCGATCACGCCCTGCTGACGCTTGGTGTCCTCGTAGTGCGACAGCGCTCCGGCAGCGAGTTCGAACGCCAGCTCCACCGCGCTCTGAAGATCGGCGGCGAAGGCCGGGTGCGCGAGGTGGCGGTCGGCGGCGGAACACAGCGACGCAGCC
>CAYGTG010001121.1:2174-3109 GCA_964352485.1 uncultured Nannocystaceae bacterium
GCCTCACCTTGGAGACCCACGGTCACCTTCAGGCGGCTGAGCCCGCGCCATAGACTCCACGGGACCGGGGTACCGGCTTGGAGCAGCGCCAAGACGCGTTTGCAGGTGGCGGCAGCCTTGGCATCCATCTTCGAAGTGGACGCCTGAAGCGTGGGCAGCAGTGCCTCGATCTCTCGGCGCAGGGTGTCGTCGAGCCCCTCCGCGGCCGGGTCCAGCAGCGCCAGCACAGCCTCGACGCTCCGCTGCGAAGACGCCTTCAGGTCCTCAGCCGATAGCTCGTTGGCTCGGGCGGCGGCGAGGATCTGGATGACGACCGGCTCGATCTCGAAGTCCTTGTCGAACGCCTGGGCCAAGCGGGTGTGGGCCTGGCGGTGGGCGTCGGTCATCACCGCCGACACGCTCTCGCCGATCCGGGCGGCGGCGCCGTGCTCGTCGAGAACGACCAGATCCGGCGACAGTCCCAGCTCGAAGGCGTAGGTCTCGACCAGGGCGCCGCACACGGCGTTGACGGTGCCGATCCTCGCGGCGCCGAGCTGGTGCGCCTGGGTGGTGTGGCCGGCCGAGAGCAGGCGGGTGCGGGCGCGTCCGGCCAGCTCGGCGGCCGCGCTGCGGGTGAAGGTGGTGGCCAGGATCGCGTGCGGCCTCGCGGTGCCCTCGCTGATGTCCTTCTCGAGTCGACGGGCGAGCGCGGTGGTCTTGCCGCTGCCGGCTCCGGCGAGAATGATCTCGATGCGGTTCATCGTCGTCCCTCCATCACCTTGCCGCACAGCAGGTCGTAGTCGCAGTACTTGCACGGCGGCGCCATCGTGAGCGCGTCGCCGTCGAGCCGGGTTCTGTTGCCCGCGTGCTCGCCCACGCCGGTCACCTCGATGCTGCCGTGCTCCTCGGCATACTCGTGCAACTGCGCCGGGCCAAGCGCAATGAGGGTCTGCTCG
>CAYGTG010001122.1:0-2804 GCA_964352485.1 uncultured Nannocystaceae bacterium
GCAATTGTTCCGCCCACGAGAGTGGGTTGCGAACTGCGCCCGATCGCTAGCTCAGCTGGCGCCTTTGAGCTTCGGCGAACTCCGCATCTGGCCAAGAGGTTCAGCGGCCTGTCGAGGGACCCGCCCAAGCCGATTCGCAGCATCGACCGTTCTCGTCGGCCCCAAACGAGTTTCCGAAATGCTCGAGGTGCTGGACGTCCCCCACTTCCACCTCCCGAACTGCGAGGTCGCCGGGCGGTCGCGGGGCTCCACTGATGACGGCGGGAGATGACCTCCCGAGCCTCAACCCCAGACGAAACGAAACCGCCAAGATCACCATGCTCAAAGTCTTCTTCGTCTTCCTTGCACCCGTCGGTCCGCAGCCCGTGTTGCGTGTGCTTGGCACGCAGCGCTGAAGTGACTTGGTGATGCCGAGTCGCAACACGAAGGCCCCAGCCTGCGGGCTGGCCACTGGTTCGGTAGGATGCGTTCGATGTCGAGCGATCCACCGGATGGGCTGGCGGACACGCAGCAGTCGGGGCCGGAGGACGAGGTGAACCTGCCGTCCGATCCGATGGCGGACACGGCGGCCGGCTTTGCAGACCTTCCGTCGTCGGACGATGCGGTGCGGGACGCGGCGGAGCGGGCGAGCGTGAGGGCGAAGTTGTTCGCGAGCTCGCGGGCCGAGGAGGCTCCGAAGGTCGGCCGCTACGCCGTCCTCAATGTGCTCGGCGAGGGCGGAATGGGCACGGTGTACGCCTGCTACGACGACCAACTCGATCGCCGGGTTGCGCTCAAGCTGATCAAGACGGCGGAGTCCAGTGACTCACGCAAACGGATGCTTCGGGAGGCGCAGGCGATGGCGAAGCTCAGCCATCCGAATGTGGTTCCTGTGTTTGAGGTCGGCGAGCATGAGGGGCAGCTGTTCGTGGCGATGGAGTACATCCGGGGTGCGACGCTGAAGGCTTGGCAGACCGAGCAGGAACGACCCTGGCGCGAGGTCATCAGCAAGTACCTGCAGGCCGGGCGTGGGCTGGCGGCGGCGCACGCCCAGGGCTTGGTGCATCGCGACTTCAAGCCGGACAACGCGGTCGTCGGCACAGACGGCCGCGTGCGGGTGTTGGACTTCGGGCTGGCCGCAAAACGCGGCGAGCAGGAGGTCACCGATACGCACGTGACGGTGATGCCGGAGGCGAAGGATGCCGCGCTCGACACACCGCTGACCGTGACGGGCACGGTGATGGGCACGCCGGCGTACATGCCCCCTGAGCAGTTCATGAGCGGGGTCGTCGATGCGCGAACTGACCAGTTCTCGTTCTGCGTTGCCCTGTGGGAGGGGCTGTACGGTGAGCGTCCGTTCGAGGGGAAGACGAGCACCGAGTTGTTCACCCGGATCGCCCAGGGCAAGCTTGCCGAGCCGAAGAACACCGAGGTGCCGGCGGCGGTTCGCGGTGCGCTCGAGCGGGGGTTAAGTTCGAGCGCTGAGGAGCGCTGGCCCCACCTTGCGGAGCTGCTGGGGGCGCTGGAGTCCAAGGTGGGCGCGGGGCGTCGTCGGATCGGTCTCGTGCACGTGCTGCTCGGTTTGACTGCCGTGGCGCTGGTCGCCGTCGCCGTCGTTGCCATCGCCCGTGACCGCTGGGAGCAATCACGACGAGAGCTCGCCGAGCAGACGGCCCTCGCGGAAGAACAACGCGAGCTTGCTCGGAAGAACGCCGACGAGGCGACGAGGGCGGAACGCGCGAAAGTGGCGGCGGAAGTCGCACAGCGCAACGCGCTGCTGATCTCCGTGGCGCAGAGGCTCGAGCGCGTGCCGACTGAGGCGGCGGCGGTGCTCCGCGAGGCTCAGGGGGCGGAGCTGGGCGAAGTGTTTGGTTGGAACGCGACCAGCCGACCAGTTCGCGAACAGACGCGCGAGCTTCGTGCACTCCTCGGCGGTGAGGCCGACGAACTGTATGTGGCGAGCTTCAGCCCGGATGGCAAGCGAATCGCCGCCAGCTTGTCGGACAATACGGTCCGCGTCTTGAATGTAGATGGAGGCGGGGCTTCTGTGACCCTGGAGGGCCACCGCGGCCGGGTCTGGTCGGCAAGATTCAGCCCAGACGGCACCCGCATCGTCACCGCCTCGTTGGACAAGTCGGTCCGCGTCTGGAACTCGGACGGAAGCGGTCTTCCGTTGGTCTTCAAGGGCCACACGGACGATGTCTACTCGGCGAGCTTCACCCAAGACGGTAGACGCATCATCACAGCCTCGTTGGACGGGACGGCCCGGGTGTGGAACGCCGATGGGACCGGCGTTCCCGTGTTCATGGATGACCGCACCCGGGTCACGCTGGCGGGCGGGGAGGATGCTACGGGCGATGCACGCACCGTGTTGTGGCAGACACCCTTCTGCCACGCTCCGAAGATCCGCACAGCCCTGCTCGGGGAACCGGAAGCACTCTCACGTGCGAACTACGATCGATGCCTCAAGCTGACGTCGTTGTGCACCCGCGAGGACTACGAGACCTGCCACGAAGCGGTCACGCGAGCCTTCGCCAAGTCGCCAACCGGTTGAGTCGTGGCATGGCCCGGTCGCGAACGCTCCGCGGAAGGGCGACGCGCGTGCAGAAGGCGGGCGCGCGGGTCGTTTGACAGAAGCGCGAAAGAAACTCTCGGCTGTTGTGATCCATCCGGTCCGCTGTGGGGCTCCCAACTCGTGATGAAGATGATGAGCCCCGCATTCGTCCTGGCCCTCGCGCTCGGTATGCTCCCCGGCTGCGATTCCGTGGTCGACCCCGGCGATGCGTGCCTGCCCGATGAGGGCTGCGATGGGATCGCGGAGATCA
>CAYGTG010001122.1:2814-3109 GCA_964352485.1 uncultured Nannocystaceae bacterium
TCACTGAGCGAGGCTCGTCCGATGGCTCGGCGGTTACTGCCCGCGCTCGCGCTCGCGAGGCACCAGTCTGCGCGCCGGCCGATGACCCGCGGGTCACCTACGTGGCGGAGGACCCAGAGGTCTGCGGTGAAGTCGACGTGCGGTGCGAAGCCGGCTGGTCCGCCATCCCGTCCGACTGCGGCTGCGGCTGCTTCTACCGGGATGACCCCGCAGCGCAGGAGGATCAGTTCCGGAGCGCGCAGGGTGCTACGTCTACCTACGGCGAGGGTGGCTGGTATTCTGGCCTTGGCGGGGG
>CAYGTG010001123.1:0-3102 GCA_964352485.1 uncultured Nannocystaceae bacterium
AGCGCACGAAGCTCATCTCCGAGCTCATCGCCAGCCTCGACGGCCCGGCAGACTCGAACTGGGACGAGACCTGGCTTGCCGAGCTCGACCGGCGAGTCGCAGCGACCGAGCACCGAGTCGATGCGTTGGGCAAACTGACAGCCCTTGCCCGAGGACGATGGTTTCGTCGAGCGGCTGGCCGGCCGCATGCCCCGCGACCTGTCCCTCGAAGCCGCAGGCCCGGAGGAGACGCTCGGCGAGCTGCTAGGCTGGTCCAACCATGCGCTCCCTTGCTCCCGCCTTCGCTGCCCTGCTCCTGCTCGCGGGATGCAGCGATGCCGTGGTGCCGACCGGAAACGAGGTTGTGATCGATCGGCACTCCGAGTCGTGGGTCATCCTTCATCAGCAGTCGGTCGACGGCACCCAAGACCGGATCATCGCCCACGAACTCAGCCTCGAGCGCGGCGAGGACGTGGTGCTCTACGGTCCCGAGCCCGCCGACGCGCTCGTCCTGTGCCCGAACGCCCAGCCTTCGGTGCTCCGCGGATCGCCGGGTGCGGGCTACGTCATGAACTCCTTCTTCGACGACGGCGAGGCCTTCGGGTTCAGACCCACGTCGCTGGGCCCCAACCGCGTGACGTACTGCCCGATATGGAGCTATGCGGCACAACTCGGCGTTGCGTTCACGGCGGAGGTGCCCGTGGCGTGGGGGTCGGAGCGCACGCTCGTGCTCGATCCCCGTGGCGACGCGCTGGGGGTTGTTCCCCTCGAGCTCCCCAACGAGCGCGCGAACGCCAGCTCCCGCATCGACGAGCATCGATACGCGGTCTCGGCCCACGACGCGCAAGGGTCCGTGCTGCGAATCGTCGATATCGACAACCCCGAGGCCACATCGGTCGTCCATCGTCAGGAGAGCCTTGACCGCGGCGGATACGGCTTCAACCACCTCGAGCACTGGTTGGTCTACGCGACCCCGAGCGAGCCGCGCGAGCTTCGGGCGTACGACGTCGACCAGGGCTCCGACGCCCATCTGGCCACGCTGCGCGGCTCGATCGTTGGCCTGCAGATGGTCCATGTCGAGGGCGCCCTCGTGGTGAGCGAACATGTCGGCCAGGCCCCCGTGCAGGACGTGCTCGTGGTTCGCGATCGTGACGACGACCTCGTCGTGACACCACTCGACCTTTCGGCCATTCCCGCCCAGCCGCTCGGACTCAGCACCGCAGCGGGCGAGCTCATCTATCGCTTCGAATCGGGCGAACAGCACGGCTACGCGATGCTCGACCCCGACACGACCGATGGACCCCGCGTGGTGGCCCAATATGACCTCGACGAGTGGTTGCTCGGCCCTACGGTCATCGAATCCCTGGGACTCGCCGGCGGCACGATGATGCGGGAGGACGTGCCGTCTCGGCTGGTGTGGTTCGCACTCGACGGCTCGACCCCCGAGATGAACCCGATCGACCTCGACATCTCGGAGTGCGACAGCTCGCCCCCGGCCATCCCGGCCGTGGTGACCACCGACCAAGAGGCGACGTTCTGGTTCTTCTGCGACCGCGACGGCGTTCAACACACCGCGCAATGGTCTCCCTCCGTGCCCGAGCAACGCCCGCAATGGGAAGCGAACGGGCGCCGTGTCGAAACGACCGAAGGCCCCGTCGTCCTGCGCGGCACGCTCGAGCTTTCGGACAAGCTGCTCGGGTTCGACGTCGGGGATCCCGAGGGCGTGCAGCTGCTGATCGACCTCCCCTCCGGCCGCATCCGCCCCCTCACCTGGGAAGGCTGGACGACCTCGGCTCGGTTCTTCCCCGAACTCGCGCCGTAGTCGATGCGAACCGAGGACTCTCGTCGTGGGCACCACGATGGCCTACGCCCTCGTGTTGCTTGCTGGCTGCCGAACACCCGCCGACGTTGAGCCCCCCGGATCCCACCCAACCAAACACCGTCGGTCGACGCGGCCTACAAAGTTCCGGAGCGGACGAACGACCCGGACACGTCCACAGTGTGCATCGCTCTGCATGACATCGCGGCCAAGGAATCCTGTTTATCCGCGGTTGACCCACGGCCTGGCATGGACCGCGACGGGAACGAGGCGGAGCCCTTGGGTGTAGCGGGCTGCTCGGACGCTTCTTTCCCGACCCGCACTTCAAGCAGCGGCCCCACTCACCGGCCTTCGAGCGCGTCGACGTCTCCGAGGTCTTTGTGGCGACCGCTCGCGCGCTTGTTCGCGAGCAGGGCTCGGCGTCCGATCACCGGGAACACGATCCCACTCACCGACGCCTCGATCTGCTCCTCACACGCCTCATCAAACGACACCCCATCGATCGAGGTGAGGATGTCGATTCGGCGGGGAGGAAGGCCGAGCTGATAGACGGTGTCGGGCTTGGCGAAGTCAGCCGCAGAAACCCCGTGGCTCGCGATCGGAGCGCCCCAAGCTCGCAGTGCGGAGACGACCCGTTGTGCGTTCTCCTCGCTGGGCCGGACAAAGATGTCGATGTCGAGCGTACCCCGCACAACCCCGTGTGCAGCGACGGCGTGTCCCCCGACGACCAAGTACTCCGCCTGCGCGGTCGAGAGCGCTGCGAGCATGTCTGCGAAGTCGTCGTAAAGCTTGGGCTGGTCCGCCATGCGCCTCAGGTCGAACTGCGCCCGCGGAGGATTCGCCCTGGCGCTTCGGATCTCGAGTAGGACGGCAGCGGCTTGCCGGAGAGGCGCCAGCCGATGAGCGTCGCGGCCTGGACCTGCGCGATTCTCTCGGACGGTGTGGAGTCAACCTCTGCGACCCCTGCAAGCAGCTCCATCCCGCCTTTGCGGCCGGGGTAGGCCCCTCGAGCCAGCGCCCGCTTCTGTCGCTCTGCGTCCTCGCTCACCCCCTGATTGTAGCGCTTCACGCGGCGCCCTGCACGTCGGCTGCGGACTCGAACAACACCTCCGGCGCCACGATGGGATTCGCAACCTCGACCTCCCGGTCGTGCAGCTCCACATTCAGCGCGGCCAACGTGGACTTCGCCTTCTCCACCAGCTTTCCGAGCTTCCTTTCCCCCACCCGCAGCTCGTTCTCCAGCGTCTCCCCGGCGCGCATGATCTTGGCGACCTCGGACAGCTCGCAGAAGAGCTCCGTGGCTT
>CAYGTG010001124.1:0-3100 GCA_964352485.1 uncultured Nannocystaceae bacterium
GCTCGCCGCGACCGGCAAGACCTTCCCGGAGGACTGCGGAACCGTGCCGTTGGACGACCCGGACGAGGCCTCCCAGGCAGCCCACGACTGCGTGGTCGCGGCGAGCAACGCCCAGGAGGCGTACCGAATGGTCGCCGAGCTCCAGGGCATCGATTCCTCGGTCTGGGCCGGCTACGCCGGCGTGGTTGGCTTCGTGTACGCCGAGTCCCGCTTCGCGTACGACGGGGGCGGCAACGCGGGAGGCGAGTTCATCTCGCGGGCGGAGTGCACCCCCGTGCCCATCGTCGATTGCGCCCCCAGCCCCACCAGCGGCATGTGTTTCGCGTGTGACGGCGAGAGCAGCCTGGTCTGCTCCGATCCCGACGCGTGAGCGTCTGGCGAATGCCGCGCGCGTGGAGTAGAACCCGCGCGTGGCCGTTCGTCCTGCGCCCCCGCTGCCTCGCTGGCTCGCCGAGATGCTCCCGGTGCAGCGGTGCACGTTTGAGCTCGAAGAGGGCCCCTACGCGCGCCGCGGCATGCACGTCATCGACGAAGGGCCCGCGGATGCCCCCGCCGTGATCTTCGTGCATGGCAACCCGACCTGGTCGTTCCTGTGGCGCAAGGTCATCGCCGCCCTGCCCGACTTCCGCTGCGTCGCGCCCGACCTTCTGGGGTTTGGGTTCTCCGACCGACTCCGCAGCGCGGTCGATCACACGATCGCCAACCACACCGAGACCCTGGTCGCCATGACCAACGCGCTGGTCCCCGGCCCCTTCATCGTGGTCGGGCAGGACTGGGGGGGACCGCTGGCGGTGCAGCTCGCCCGCGCGCTGCCCGAGCGGGTGCGCGGCATCGTGCTGGCCAACACCTCCGTGTTTGTGCCCAGCCACCCTCGTGGAACCAGCTTTCACGCGTTCGCCCGGCTGCCGTTGGTCTCCGACCTCGCCTTTCGCGGGCTCGGCTTTCCGCAGAACGCCATGTGGGCGGTCCAGGGCGACCGTCGATCCATTCGAGGCCGGGTCGCCAAGGCCTATCGCTGGCCGCTGCGTCGCCCGGCCGACCGCGTGGGACCGCTGGCCCTGGCGCGCATGGTGCCCGATAGACCCGAGCACCCCTCGATGCTCGCGCTGCGCGAGGGCGGAGCCTGGCTCTCCGAGTTCGAGGGTCCGACGGCTTTGGTGTGGGGCTCGCGGGATCCCATCCTGGGCCGGGCGCTGCGTCGGCACGAGCGAGAGCTCCCGCGGGCCGAGCTCACGGTGACCGAAGCGGGACACTTCCTCCAAGAGGAGGTCCCCGAAGCCATCGCCGCCGCGATCAAGAGCGTGCACGCGCGCGCACAGGCCTGGTCTGCTCAGCCCCAAACGTAGGACGCCCCGCCGGACCGCTCGGCTGATGCGAGCGTCCCGACCGGGCGCGAAGACGATCCCCACGAAACGGGGACCGCGCCGTGGGTGAGATTAGGCGCCGATGTCGTCGAATGTGTCGACGATCTTGTCGATCAAGCCGAAGTCGAGGGCCTCCTCGGGCGACATCCACGTGTCGCGATCGAGCGCCCTGACGATCTTCTCTCGGGGCTGTCCGGTGGCCTCGGCATAGACGTCGGTGATCTTGTCCCGGGTCTTGACGATCTCCTCGGCGGTGATCGCGATGTCCGTGGCGGGCCCGGTGATCCCGCCCATCGAGGGCTGGTGGATCATGAAGCGTGCATTCTTGGTCGCGTAGCGGCTGCCCTTGGGCGCCACCAGCGACAGAATCGAGCCCATCGAAGCCGCCATCCCGGTGACCAGCGTGCGGACCGGCGAGGAGATCAGCTTGACCTGATCCCAGACCGCGTACCCGGCATCGACCGAACCCCCGGGGCTGTTGATCACCAGCGTGATCGGCTCTCCCTTGGCGGTCAGCTCCAGGTACCAGAGCTTGCGAATCGCATCGGTGGCCGAGTCCCCGCCCACGCCGCCGGAGAAAAACAGCCGGCGCGCCTTGAGGAGGGTGAACTCGATTTCGTCATCCAGTCGCGTGAAACCCATGTGTTTTCTTCTTCGGGGGAGGCCCGCCCTGTGCGCGGGGATCCCATGGGGAGAGTATGGCACCTTTGCGAAGCGATGGGCCGACCCGATCGTGGCCGCTCGCCGCGGCATGCGGTCCCGATTGCCATTTCGTCACGGCCCCTTGCCGCTGCGAGCCATCTCGTCCACGATGCGCGTCGTCCAAATCGCCAACCGGTGCGTCTGCTCGCATCCTTTGGTGGCATCATCGTTGCAACCTGCCGTCCCGCTTCGTCATGAGCTCAGCCCGCGTCCGATACAGTCGTCCCATGGGTCGAATGGGAGCCACCCTTTTGGGGGGGCTGATGATGCTCGTGCAGGCCCAGTCCGCCGAAGCCGTTCCTCCCTCAGGCACGGATTTCACGATCCAGTACTGGACCACCAACGCCGACGGCACCCGGGGTCGCCAGATGACCGCGAACGACCTGCGGGGCTACGTGAACAAGGCGCGATGCGAATGCGGTCAGGCCGTGTCGGCGCGCATCCGGCTGCAGAGCAGCGCGGCGCTGGATTCGGTCCCGGTGCGGACCTACATCGGCAACAACTGCGACCTCGGCCAATCTCTCAACAACGCTCAGGCTCAACCCTGCGTCCGCGCCATCGACGACTTCACCAATACGTACACCCGCAACATCGACTTCGTGTTTAACCCGCTGTGGCTGGCGACCGGGGTCACCAATACCAGCCCGCGCGACCTCGAGTCCGCCGAGGCTGCCGCGGGCTGCGAGACCCAGACCGGCGACGGCGGGCTGTGGGTCTGCGTGGAGGACCTGGTGCAGACCGACTGCCAGCCGGCCGAGTTCGTGATCAGCGGTACGCAGACCGAAATCACCGACGCGGACGGCAACACTCCCGCGCTCACGTTCGACTTTCTCGCGCCCACGATCAACGCCACCGACTTCCGAGCCAGCGGCGGCGACGGCTCGGTGGTGATTAAGTGGGACAACACCACCACCACCGACATCCAGGGCTACCGCGCCCTGTGTGCCAACGCCGACGGCACGCCCGTGGACGGCAAGGGATTCAACCTCGGCTCGGTCACCGCCGAGAACCGCGGCACCGTCTACTACACCGCC
>CAYGTG010001125.1:0-3098 GCA_964352485.1 uncultured Nannocystaceae bacterium
CCCACTCCCGCAGACCCGCGTCAAGTACACGGTCGACACCGGCGAGAACTCGTGGACCAAACTCGCCGCGCGTTTCGACGTTCCGGTCACGCGCCTACAGGCCTACAACCCAGATGCGAAGCTGGCACCGGGAACCGAGGTCGTCATCTGGATCGACCCCAAGCCGTACAAGCCACGGCTGCCCCGCAAGCCGCTGCCGCAGTTCACCGTCGACCGCCGAGCCGTCTCCATCGGAAAGCCGAACGCCGGCAAGCTCGTGGGCGGGATTCAGCTTCCAGACAGTCCGCTGTACATCCGCCGGACCCCGCGCCTGATGTGGGGCAGCTCGCAGACCATCTCCAACCTGCAGCAGGCGGTTGCGGCGTTCCGCCAGGATGTCGACTACGACGGCGAGCTCATCCTCAGCGACATCAGTGCGCGAGACGGCGGACTGCTTCGGCCCCACAAGTCGCACCAGGCCGGCCGAGACATCGACATCTGGCTGCCCACGATCAAGGGCGTCTACAAGAAGAAGTACCTCAACAGCGGCGGTGAGAAGCCTCGTCGGCCGATGTTCGAGGAAGTCGACTGGTACGCCGTCTGGGGCCTGGTTCGAGCGTTGATCAAGACCGGTGCCGTACAGTACGTCTTCCTCGACTGGCGCTACCAGGAGTTTGTCTACCGGGCCGCGGTCGAGATGGGCGCGACCGAAGAGGAGCTCGACGAGTGGATCCAGTGGCCCCGGCCGCGGGTGTCCTCGAAGGGCATCTTCCGGCACTCCCTGGATCACCTCAGTCACATCCACGTGCGTTTTCTGTGCGCGCCGTGGGAACCCGATTGCAAGGGCGCCGTCGCCCAGCCGTAGTCGCGATGCCCGCGCAAAGCGCGGCGCGGTGCTCGAGCGCCTGCTCCACGATCCAACCAAGGAACCCACTCGGCTCCGCCCTGCGACGGCCACAGCAGTGCGGGAACGAGCGAAAGAACCCGGCAACAGCGACCCGCCGACTCCGCGGAGCAGTGTTCCGGGCCCGCAGCGACCCGTCTGCAAGCGTCGGTGGTCGTCCGGTCAGCCACGCAGCACCGCGGTGCTACGGTCGCGACCTGCCGCCCGTAGAACGAGCCTGCAATAGCGTGGGTCGCTGCTCGGTTGGCCTCGCATCGCCTCCCCTTCGCCCATGCTAACCCTGTATCTGAGCTGCCTCGTCGTTGGCGGAGTGTTCGTCGGCCTCTCCACGATCGGAGCCATTGGCAAAGATGTGGAGGCCGACTTTGACGCTGACGCCGACATCGACGCTGACATCGACGCCGAGCTTGACGTAGACACGGACCTCGCCGAGCTCGGGCCCGGGGAGGTCGAGCCAGGGCTCGGAACAGCTCATTCACTGGCGGTCGCCGATGCGAGCCACGGCCTGGGACCGCGCAAACGCAAGATCTGGCTGCCGATGCTCTCGCTGCGGTTTTGGACCTTTGGGTCGGCGTTCTTCGGCCTGACGGGCGCGCTGCTGAGCAGCTTCACGAGCGTCGGCGCGCTCATGGTCGCGGTCATGAGCGGTGTGACGGGCGTCAGCGTTGGCACAGCCAGCGCTTGGGCGGTCCGATGGCTTCGCCGCCCGGTGGGGGAGTCGGTGCGCCTTTCCGAATACGCCGGCAGTACCGGTGAGCTCGAACTTCCACTGCGCGAGGGCGGAGTCACCCGAATCCGCCTCCACGTTCAGGGACGAGAACGAACGATGCTCGCGGTGGCTTCTGAGCCGCGCGAACTCCCCACCGGCGCGCGCGTGTTGGTGTTGGGAATCGACGAAGACGGACGCGCACAGATTGAGCCCGAACAAACCCTTTACAGCACGGAGGAATGAATGAACCCGGATCTCTGGATCGACGTTGGCATTTTCTCAGGGAGCACCCTCGCGGTGTTGCTCGTGACGGTCGCCATTGTCAAAACCTTCCTGATCATCGGAAAGCCGAACGAGGTCCTCGTATTCTCGGGGCGAAAGGTCGCGCTCCCCGATGGCACCACAGTCGGATTCCGCGTCGTGCGGGGGGGGCGATCGTTTCGCGTCCCCCTGCTCGAGAAAGTGGACTCGATGGACATGACGATCATGCCGATCGACATTCGAATCCGCGGCGCCTACGCGAAGGGAAACATCCCGATCAACGTCGACGCGGTGGCGAACGTCAAGATCACCAACGACGACCGACTCGTCCATCACGCAATCGAGCGGTTTCTCGGCAAGCCGCGGGAACAGATTCGGTCCGTCGCGAAAGAAACCCTCGAAGGTACGCTGCGCGGGGTGTTGGCGTTGATGACCCCCGAGGAGGTCAACCACGACCGACAGAAGCTCGCCGACAACCTCAAGTCCGAAGTGGCGGACGACCTGGGCCAGATGGGACTGTCGGTGGACACGTTCAAGATCCAGCACGTGACCGACGAGGTTCAGTACCTGGATTCGATCAGCCGCATCAAGATCGCAGAGGTCGTCAAGGACGCGGAGATCGCTGAGTCGAACGCCAAGCGAGAGGCAGACGAGATCGTCTCGGCCGCCGAGATGCGAGGCAAGGTCGCGCTCGAACAATCCCACGCCCGAATCATCGAGGAAACCAACGACCTGGAGCGGCACAAGGCAGAACTCGACGCCGCCGCCGCATCGGAGGAAGAACGCACGATCGCTGCCGGCCTCGAAGCGCGAGCCGTCGCCGAGCAGGAGTTGCAGCAGATTCGCGGTCGGCTCGAGAAGCTGAGACTCGAAGCTGAAACGGTCGTCCCAGCAGACAAACAACGTGCCGCGAAGGAGCTGCGTGCCGCCGGCGATGCAGCGATCCGGGCCGAGACCGGACGGGCGCAAGGCGAGGCTCTGGATGCCCTTCTGGGAGCCTGGCGCGTCGCCGGGGAGGATGCGAACGAGATCTTCCTGATCCAGCAGATCGACCAGATCATCGCCGACGTCGCGTCGGTGACCAAGCGCCTGGACGTCAACGAGGTCAATCTGATCGACGGAGGCGACGGACGAACCCTGGCCCGCCATGTGGGCTCCTACCCGGCCGTGGTGTCGGAGATCTTTGACCGCATCCGAGACACGGTTGGCGTGGATGTCGTTTCGATCCTCACCTCGCCCAAGAAG
>CAYGTG010001126.1:0-3098 GCA_964352485.1 uncultured Nannocystaceae bacterium
ACCAGGCGAGCGTGGCCGCCCACGACGCCTGGCGGTCCTTCGCGCGCACGCTGGGCGACGAGCTCGTGGCGCATCTGGAGGCCGATCCGCTGGCCGAGCTGGCGCGCCTCAGCGACGCGGGCGACGGCGCGGAGGGCGCCACGCTCCAGGCCGCCCGGGCCTCGCTGGCGGCGGCCGCCGCGGCGTCCCTGCCGTCGTTGTCCGTGCCCGACAGCGCGCCCGCCGACAGCGCGCCCGCCGAGACGCGCGCGTCGGTGGTGCTCGACCGCGCGCAGTGCCTGACCTTCGCCGTCGGTAAGGTCGGCGACGTGCTCGGCCCGGCCTTCGCGCCCGCCGACGCCTACCCGACCCGCGTGCGCCTGCCCGACGAGCCGCTGATGCTCGTCGACCGCATCACCGCGCTGGAGGGCGAGCCCCGCTCGATGAGCAGCGGCCGGGTGGTCACCGAGCACGACGTGCTGCACGACGGCTGGTACCTGGACGGCGGCCGCATCCCCACCTGCATCGCCGTCGAGGCCGGCCAGGCCGACCTGTTCCTCTCGGGCTGGCTGGGCGTCGACCTGGAGACCAAGGGCCTGGCGGTCTACCGCCTGCTCGACGCGGTCGTCACCTTTCACGACGAGCTGCCGCGGCCGGGCCAGGTGATCCGCTACGACATCCGCATCGACCACTTCTTCCGGCAGGGCGACACCTGGCTGTTCCGCTTCGGCTTTGATGCCACGGTCGATGGGCAGCCGCTGATGACCATGCGAGATGGATGTGCCGGCTTCTTCAGCGAAGCAGCGCTCGCCGCCGGGAAGGGCGTCGTCGACGGCGGCCTGATGGCCAAGCGCCCTCGCAGCGCGCTGCCCGAGCGCCCGACGTTTGCCCCGCTGTGCGCCCGGACGCTGGATGCTCGCCAACTGGAGGCCCTCCGCGACGGAGACCTGGTCACGGCCTTCGGCGAGGCGTTTGGCGGACTCCCGGTCGCGCGGCCACGGACGCTCCCCAAAGCCCCCATGAACCTGGTCCACCGCATCACCCGGCTCGAGCCCGACGGCGGGGATTTCGGTCTGGGAGTCGTGGAAGGGGAGGCCGACATCCATCCCGACGACTGGTTCATCACCTGCCACTTCGTCGACGACCCGGTGATGCCGGGCACGCTGATGTACGAATGCTGCCTGCACACGCTGCGGGTCTTCCTGCTGGCGCTGGGCTGGGTGGCCGATGCGCATGCCTCCTTCGAACCGCGCGAGGGCGTCCACAGCCGCCTCAAGTGTCGCGGACAGGTGCTGGGGCACACCAAGGTCGTCACCTACAAGATCACGATGCGCCAGTTCGGCGCCGACCCAGAGCCATGGGTCATCTGCGACGCAACCATGTTCGCGGACGGCAAGCGGATCGTGGACATCGAGGACATGTCCTGCCAGCTGCGCGGCGCCACCGCGGCGGACCTGCGGCGCACCTGGGAGACGGTGGCCTCGGAGGCTCCGGCTGCCCGTGTCTACGACAAAGCCAGCCTCGAGGCCTATGCGTACGGCAAGCCCAGCGACGCGTTCGGCGCTCCGTACGCGGTCTTCGACGGTCCCGAGCGGAAGATCGCGCGGCTCCCCGGGGCGCCGTTTCAGTTCATGGACCGGGTGCCCAAGGTCTCGGGGACGCCGTTCGTGTGCGAGGCCGGCCCCAGCTGCGTGGCCGAAGTCGACCGGGAGACCTGGGCCTGGACGCTGCAGGCCAACCGCCAGGAGGACATGGCCTTTGCGGTGCTGCTCGAGATCGGGCTGCAGGCGTGCGGCTGGCTCGCCGCGTTTGCCGGCTCCGCGCTGACCGCAGAGGTCGACCTCAAGTTCCGGAACCTCGGCGGCAAGGCCACCCTCGTCCGACCCATCACAGCCGATGACGGTGTCCTGGTGATGCGCGCGAGCATGACCGCGGTCTCTCGCTCCGGCGGCATGGTCATTCAGCACTTTGACTTTGGCGTCTACGGCGAGTCCGGGGACACAATCTACGAGGGCACGACCTACTTTGGCTTCTTCACCACCGCGGCGCTGGCGGAGCAAAAAGGCCTGCGCGAGGTCACCCCGCACCCGCTCAGTGCGGCGGAGCTCGAGCGAAGCCGCCCGCCGATGCGGGTCCCCGATACGGCCCCGATGCCCACGCCGAAGTGGCGGATGATCGACCGCATCGAGCACTGGGTCGACGATGCCGGACACCACGGGCAGGGCTTCGTGCGGGGGTCGATCGACGTCGACCCGAGCCTTTGGTTCTTCGAGGCGCACTTCCACGAGGACCCGGTCTGGCCCGGGTCTCTGGGGCTCGAAGCCTTCCTGCAGCTGCTCAAGGTCTACGCGATCGACCGCTTTGCTCTGGGCCCTTCGGCTCGGTTCTCGACCATGCCGATCGGGCATGAGCACAACTGGGAGTACCGAGGGCAGGTCGTTCCCTCTGCGAGCACGGTGAGCGTCGAGGTGCATATCGTGTCGGTGGACACCCCCCGCCAGATCGTCGAGGCCGAGGGCATCCTCGTGGTCGACGGCCGGCCGATCTATTCCATGCAGCGATTCGCCCTGGAGGCCCGATGAACTACGACAACGTCTATCTTCACGGCTTTGGCTACGCGCTCGCGCCGGTCATCGTGGCGACCGAGGACCTCGAGGACGAGCTCGCCCCGACCTACGCCAAGCTCCGGGTGAGCCCCGGGCAGCTGCAGAGCATGACTGGCATCGTCGAACGACGCTGGTGGGAGCCGGGCTACCCGGTGACCGAGGGCGCAATCCTGGCCGCTCAGCGCTGCCTCGAGGCCCACGAGGTGCGGGCGCAAGACATCGGCATGCTCGTCTACGGGGCCGTCTGCCGGGAGCACTTCGAGCCGGCCACCGCCTGCCACGTGGCCGCGGGGCTCGAGGCGCGGGGTCATGCGCTCCCCCCGACGGCCGCCGTGTTCGACGTCAGCAACGCCTGCTTGGGGGTGATCACGGGCATCATCGAGGTGGCCAACCGCATCGCGCTGGGGCAGATCGAGGCCGGGCTGGTGGTCGCCAGCGAGAGCGCCCGCGAGATCAACGAGGCCGCCATCGCACGGCTCAACGCCGACCCCACGATGGCGCGCTACGTCAGCT
>CAYGTG010001127.1:0-1140 GCA_964352485.1 uncultured Nannocystaceae bacterium
CGCCCGAGCAGCGCGACCAGACCCCGCTGCGCGAGGCGATGACCGAGCTGCGCTACTACTTCGACCACTACGCGGGCACCAAGACCGAGGTCTTCGCCGTCAAGCTTCGCGACGAGGTCAAGCGCCAGCTGCTCGAGCACGAGCTCTATGTCGCTCGATTCTATCTGGACCGCGACAAGCCCGAAGGCGCCATCGGCCGGCTCGAATCAGCGCACGCGACCTACCCCGGCATCGGCCTCGACGGCGAGGTGCTGTTCCTGCTCGGCATCACGTACCTGCGCATGGACGAAATCGAGCTGGCCCGCAACACCTTCACCGAGCTGCAAACGCAGCATCCGGCGCATCACCACGGCAAGCAGGCGCGGATCTACCTCAAGTACATCTACGACGAGTTTGGGCCCTCGGATCCGAACCGCCAGCGTCCCGACCGAGAGCTGCCCAAGCCGATACCGCCCAAAGAGCCCAAGAATCGCAAGCGCCCGGTGAAGCCCGAGGCTGCGGCCCCGGTTCGCCCTGAGGGCACCACGCCCCCCAAAAGCGGGACGTAGGCCCTCACGGCCCAGGGGTTCGGGCCAGGCATCGAAGGGCCCCCCTTCCCATCTTTGCGGCTGCGCATCCCTGCGCCCCTGCCAAGACCGGGTTAGAGTCGGACCTGATGGATGGGCAACTCAAGCATCACCTGACGGTCGGCCGCGACTACTACCAGGCGGGCGAGTTCGACAAGGCGAAGCCGCACCTCGAGGCCATTCTCGAAGCGCACGACGACTTTGCGGACGTGCACAACATGCTGGGCGTCGTTCACTACGAGGCCGGCCGCCCAGCCAAGGCACGAGAGTCCCTCGAGACCGCGCTGCGCATCAACCCGACGTACACCGAGGCCGCCCTCAACCTGGCCGTGGTCTACAACGAGCTGGGCCGATACGACGAGGCCAAAGCGGTCTACGCACAAGCGCAAGGTCAACGCGACACGACCGGCATCGACAAGCTCGACAGCTTCGTCCGCGGAAAGATCGCCAACATGCACGCCGAGCTCGGCGACGCCTATGTTGCCGTCGGGCTGCTGGACCACGCCACCAAGGAATACGGAAAAGCGCTGCGCGTCTGCCCGACCTTCGTCGATATCCGGACCAAGCTCGGCAA
>CAYGTG010001127.1:1150-3093 GCA_964352485.1 uncultured Nannocystaceae bacterium
GCAACACGCTGCGGGACCTCGGACGCATCGACGAGGCCCTCGATGAGCTCGTCGCCGTCCGCGAGTCGGCCCCCGACTTCTTGCAGGGTCGCATCCACCTTGGGGTGACGCTGTGGCGCGCCGACAGGATCGAGGAGGCGCGGGCCGAGTGGGAGCACGTGATGCGCGAGGATCCGAGCAACGGCAGCTGCCGCGTCTACCTGAAGATGACCGCAAGTCCGCGGTGACCCCCGGCGCATTGCCGAGGTTCGCTCCACCGCTCCCGTTCCCGAGCGCGGCTTGTCCGCAGCCCTGGGCGACCGTTCGTGCCCAAACGGCACGCCACGCAGCAATCCCCTCGGCACAGTGACAAGATGTCGCATCGGCCGTGATCTGCGTCTCGGGTCCTCCCGCAAAACGTCGCTTCAAACGCGGTTCGGGCCCCGATCGCTGGCCCCATGCGGCGGTTTCCGCTAACGTTCCGCGGTCGACGCCATGGGGTTCAACATCACCGAGAAGTTCCTCGACTTCGCCCTGCTGGGTGCGGAGTGGGTCATGTGGGTCCTCGTCGTGCTGAGCGTGATCAGCGTGTACGTCATGGTCGAGCGTCTGCTGTACTTCGGCGCCGCCACCAAGGCGGACGCCGACGTCCGGCGCAAGCTCTTCGAAGCCCTCGGCGACGGCGACTTGGATGCTGCAGCCAAGCTCACCCGTGACACCACGGGGCCCGGCGCGAGCATCATCGGCGAGATGGTCGCCGTCGCTCCCAAGGGCAAGGCCGCGCTGCAGGCCGCCATGAACAGCGGTCACTCCGAGGAGAAGCTTCGACTGGACCGCAACCTCAGCTTCCTGGGTACCGTTGGCGCCAACGCGCCCTTCATCGGCCTGTTCGGCACGGTCTTGGGCATCATCCAAGCGTTCAACGAGCTCGGAAAGTCCGGCATCAAGCCCGGTGGGGAGCAAAGCGCTGCGGTCATGGGCGGCATCTCCGAGGCACTCGTCGCCACGGCGGTCGGCCTCCTCGTCGCCATCCCCGCCGTGACCGTCTACAACGTCTACCAGCGCCGCGTGAAGCGGACCCTGGCCCACGCGGACAGCCTGGCAACGTCGGCGTTTGCGATCATCCTCGAGAAGCAGGGCTTGTCCGACAAGCCCGAGGAGGATTGATCGATGGCCGGCGGAGTAGCTGACGACGACGGTGAGATCGTAGGGATCAACGTCACGCCTTTGGTCGACATCATGCTGGTGCTGCTGATCATCTTCATGGTCACCACGAGCACCATCACCAACCCCGAGGGCCTGGCGATCGACAAGCCCGAGGCCAGCTCAGGGAGCACGATCGAGGGCGCCAGCATCCTGATCCAGTGCGACCCCGAGGGGAACGTCGCGGTCGACGCCAAGGCCACCTCGAGCGACGATGAGATCAAGGCGGCGATTACCGCCAAACTCGCCGAAGATCCGAACGTTCAGGGGATCGTTCAATGTGACGAGAAGTCCAACGTCGGCCAAATGGTCCGACTCATCGATCTCCTGCGAGATGCGGGCGTGAAGAAGTACGCTATCGCGACCAAGAAGCCCGCGGCCGGCGGCTGATCCGCGCGCGAACTCTCGCCCCCGTTTCCGTCCATGGCGCGCCCCCGATCCATCGTCGAAGAGGTTCTGCCTCCGCTGATCGTTTCGGTGGTCATCCACGTCTTGGCCTATTTCGTCATCGACTGGGTCAAACCGGTCTGCGGTGATGGCGTCGTCACGAGCTCCGAAGAATGCGATGACGGCAACCTCCGGCCAGGCGATGGCTGCACGCCCATGTGTGAGATCGAGCCCGTCTGCGGCGACGCCAAGATCGAGGGCGAAGAAAAGTGCGACGACGGCAACACGGTGAGCGGGGATGGCTGCAGCAACCAGTGCGAGCTGGAGTTGGAGCTCCGCGAGATCGAGCTCGCTCCTGAGCCTGAGCCCGAGCC
>CAYGTG010001128.1:0-3092 GCA_964352485.1 uncultured Nannocystaceae bacterium
GTGAAGCCATCGTAGCACCCGCCCTCCTCGCCTACGCGGTCGCGGCCGCGACCGCCTCCTGCACCTGCTGTGCACCCAGCACCGGGTGAATCGCTCGATTCCCGCGGCTCCGAGCGCCGCCACCCCTCGAGAGGACCATGGCCAATGCGCGAGGGTAGGTGATATGGGCAGTGCTTCTTGGGTCCCGGTGGGAATCATGCAGCCCGGGGTGGAACCCGAACGAAAGCTCCGCGCTGCTCTGGGCCGGGCACACTCTGCCGCTGCGCGCGGTGGCCGCCGGCCTACGGCCGCTTCTGCGAGGCCACTGGGCCCAACGTCTTGCCGCCCGTGACACCGCACGCGGCGGCCTTGGGATCGTGGGACGCCTTCGCCTTGGAGAAGTGCTCCCGTGCGATGTCGCGCTCGCCCTGCTCGAGCGCGTGTTGCCCGAGCAAGCAGTGGATCGCCCCTGCCCTGGCGGTCGAGGGATGATCGATGAGCAACCCTGCCAGGGTCGCCGCTGCAGCCTCGCGGTCGTCTGCTCGCCACTGGGCGATTCCACGCCAGAACGCACGGTCTTCGTGCAAAGGGTTCCGAGTCGACCCACCGCCAAGCATCTTCGCAGCCGCGGCGGCGTCGCCAGAGTCCAGTGACTTCAGCCCACGGCGCAAGACCCCGCCGACCGCTCGCTGTGGCGGCGCGGGCTTGGACTCAGCGTTGGGCGCAGGACGGGGGGGCACGCTCGCCCAGCGCTCCCCGGCGTTGAGGACGACGCTCGGGCCATCACCGGAACGGACGACGACCTGGCCATTCTCCACCCGGACGGATTGGAGGATGCCGTCGCGCGCAACCGCCTCGAAGCGAGTCCCGGTCACCTCCACGCTCGCCGAGCCTACGAGGACCCGGAAGCGCCCGCCCGGCGGGCGATGTTCCACGACGCAGCGCACTCGCCCTTCCACGAGCTCGACCACCCGATCGTCCAGCGGACCTCGGACGGCGTACTGGGCGTCATCGGACGCCTCGATCTGGTCGGCATGTGTTGGCGCCTGGGCGGCGAGGAGGCTGGGGGTGAGCTCTGCGGTGAGTGCCATGGCGGCCACGGGGTCTGCCGCAGGTTGCCAAACCATGGCTGTGATCACTGCGGCGCAGGCCATCAAGGCGGCGGCCGCAGTCCCAAGGAACCTCCGTCGGCGAGAGCCCTTGCGGCCATCTTGCCACTGGCCGACCACGGAGTCGGTGAGCGCCTTCGCCTGGTCTGGTTGGAGCTCGTCGACCTGCCACGCGGCGCTCAAGGAGCGATTGTTGCGGTTCATGGTGCGTCCTTCGGGGTCCAGAGATCCACGAGCAGCGGGCGTAGAGCAGCACGGGCCTGTGCCCGCCAGCGACGGACCGTGCCGGCGGGCACTCCGAGGATCTCCGCGGCCTCGCTTGCCGGGCGCTCCTCCACTTCGCACAAGACGAAGACAGCGCGTCGGTCCGGGTCCAGGGTCGCAGCAGCGGATTCGATACGGTCGCGCGCGTCGTGGGAATGCATCGGTGTCTCGCCAAGCAGGATGAGGCGCCGAACCGCCGCGAATCGCTGAACGGCGGCTCGTCGGCGCTGGCGGCTGCGGAGGGTCATCTTGATGTGGTTGTTGGCAATGCCGAGCAACCAGGTCCGAGCGCGGGCTCGACCCGCGAAGCCCCCCGCGGCCTTGAGTGCGGAGGTGAGCGAGAGCTGGACGACGTCATCGATGGCGGGATCGTGAACGCCGAGCATGCGGGACACGAAGCGCACCACGTCAGCCTGATGCCGGCCCACGAAGTTGCGCGCGGCCTCCTCGTCCCCTTCGGCAATCCGAGCGAGAAGGGCGGCGTCGTCGTCGACCTCGGGCATCGTAGCGAGTCGCAGCGAGACTCCGTGGGCCTGTGTTGTCATTGCGAGCTGGCTCGATACTCGAGCAATCGCAGGGTTGCTGCCCATTCCTCATCCAGCCCGCGGCCGACATTGCCGATCGCTTTTCCCTCCGCGCGGTCTCTTCTTGACCAGCGCCGCAGCTTGCGACGGCTGACCCTTTCGGTCTCCCACGTCCTCAGATCCGCGAGAAGCACAACCGTCTCGCACGTCGTGAATCCGCTCGATGGAAGCTGGACCCAGGTGCACACCCGGTCGGGAATCGCCGCGAACCCTCCGACCTCGACGACGGGACCGAACGACTCATTCTTCATTGGGCGGGCGCGGCCCGGGTCGACATAGAGCGTGTCGCCGTCCCGAATCGCAAAGACCCTTCCAAGCTCGGCGGTCTCACGGCGGCGCAGATCCAGGCTTACAAACGGCTTGCCTTTTGGGCTCTCCACTCTGGAGCGCTGCACGAGCGTGGCATCGACGGTCGTCCCCCGGCCGGCGAGAAGGTCCTGCGCCGTCGCATAGACCACAGGACTCGAGGCTTCGGGCTTGTTGGGCGCTTTGGGCTCCGCGCTGTCTTCGGCGCCGACGGGGTAGGCGATTGGCTGCGCGGGCGGTCCCACGAGAACCGTCTCTGCGGGCGGTGTTGGCGCGAACGCGAGGAGGTCGGAGTAGCGATCGGTCCGCACCCAGCTCGCGGTCCAGAGCGCGGCGTCACCGAGGGTCGGCAGGACCCGCTCCGCCTCGCCAGCGAGCCCTGGACGTACGGTCACGGTATACGCATCGGCGCGCTTTGAAACGCGGACAATGGGCGCATTGCACTCGGTCGTTTCTGTGCGGAGTCCCTCCCGCTCGAACGCCTCTGAGACGTCGGCCACAGGCGTGCCCTCCGCCCGGATCTCGACCGCTTCGGTGCAGTCGGGTGCAGTCGCGAGCGCGGGGGAGGACGCGCCCAGCGCCGCGAAACCGAGGGGAAGACAGAGCAGAGATCGTTGACGAAGAGGCATGAGCGTCATGGTGTTCGGGTGTGGGTTGCCGCTGCGGCCCAAAGTGATCGCCATCGCGCCCAAGTCGCCAGCCTACCAGCGACGCGCCAACAGCTGGGGCTTCGAGCGACCTCGTCGTGCCGCTCTCCGCCCCTGCCCGTGACCGTGCAATCAGCTGGTCGTTGGACGGAGACTGGATGGCGCCATGAGGGCGACTGCCGCAGGCAGCGGCGGCCCGAGTG
>CAYGTG010001129.1:0-1683 GCA_964352485.1 uncultured Nannocystaceae bacterium
TCTTACTGGCGCGTCGAGTCGGGCCCGTGGGCGGGGCGCCGCCTGGGCACGATCGGTGCGCTCACCGAAAATTTCTGCGCCAGCTGCAATCGGCTGCGCGTGTCGGCGACCGGACAGCTCCACGGCTGTCTGGCGCGCGATGAAACCGGAGACCTACGCGCGGCCCTGCGGGGCGGCCAGGTCGGAGACGTCGAGCGCGTGGTACAGCGCGTGCTCGTGACCAAACGCGACGCGCACGCATTCGGCCTCGATGGCCGAGGTGGGCCGCGCAAAGCAATGATGAGCATCGGGGGATGAATCCATGGCACTGAGTCTCGGAAGCAAGATTGGAATCGGGGTCGTCGTAATGGGCGCGATCGGCTACCTGGTGTTCTCTGACCCCGGCGAGGGCGTACTCGAGTACGTCTACGCCGAGAAGGTCGTCGCGACCCCGGAGGCCTATCAGGGCCGGACGATCCAGGTCCACGGCACGGTCGTCGAAGGGACGATCTCCAAGAAGAAGGGCACGACCGGCGATTATCGGTTCACCATCGAGAGCGCCGGCGAGAAGCTCGCCGTGCACTTCACCAACATTCCGCCCGACACGTTTCAGGAGGGGGGCGAGGTCGTCCTGACCGGCCGCCTCTCCGAGACCGGAGCGCTCTTCGAATCCGACGAAATGTCGGCGAAGTGCCCCTCCAAGTACGAAGAGGAAGACAGCGTCAAGCAAGACGGCCCGGCTGGAATCGGCCCTTCTCGCACCTAAGTCGCACCCGACCCCCGCTTCGCTGGCGCATCTTCGTCAGCGCGGTACGCAGCACCTGTCTGTGCTCGCGCAGGTCCATCCCACCCCGAGTTCCCTATGACGATCTCCACGCTTGGCACCGTCACGATCCTGTTGCTCTTCCTGCTCACGCTGGCCACCGCCTCGATGGCCGCGCTCGCAGCCCATCGCCGCTCAGAGCGGCTGCTCGAGGGCGCGACCGCGGGGATGCACGCCATCTTCGGCCTCGCCGCATTGGCATCGGCCTTGCTGGTCTATGCGTTCTTGGCCGGCGACTACAGCATCCAATACGTCCAGCACAACGGGCACCCGGCGATGCCGATCTTCTACAAGGTCACGGCGTTTTGGGGCTCGCTCGACGGCAGCTTGCTGTTTTGGGTGTTGCTGCTGTCGCTGTTTAGCTCGCTGGCCATCCGGGCCAACGCCAAGCGACACCGCGAACTCATTCCGCATGCGGTGTTGGTGCTGGCGATCATCCTCGCGTTCTTCACGGCCCTGTTGGTCTTCCTGAAGAACCCGTTCAACCCGTTCTTGATCGCCGACGCCAACCTGCCGGCGCCTCAGGGCAAGGGGATGAACCCGCTGCTCCAAAACCCGTACATGATCTGTCACCCGCCGAGCCTGTATCTGGGCATGGTGTCGCTCGCCGTGCCGTACGCGTTTGGGATGGCGGCGATGATTACGGGCAATGTTGACGCGCAGTGGCAACGCAGCATGCGTCGATGGGTGCTGTTCAGCTGGCTGTTCCTGGGCACCGGCCTGATGCTCGGTGGGCTTTGGGCCTACGAAGAACTCGGCTGGGGTGGCTACTGGGCGTGGGATCCGGTCGAAAATGCCGGCCTGTTTCCTTGGCTGACCTGCACTGCGTTCCTGCATTCGGTCATGGTCCAAGAGCGCCGCGGCATGCTCAAGGTCTGGAA
>CAYGTG010001129.1:1693-3092 GCA_964352485.1 uncultured Nannocystaceae bacterium
TTCCTCACCCGCAGCGGCGTCGTGCAGAGCGTGCACGCGTTCGGGGAGGACCCGCAGCTTGCGTGGACCTTCGGCATCTTCATGGTGATCATCCTGATCGTCTCCTTCGGCCTGCTGTTCTGGCGGCTGCCGTTGCTTCGCTCGCGCAACGAGCTCGAGAGTGTCCTCAGCCGTGAGTTCGCCTTCTTGCTCAACAACTGGCTCTTCCTGCTGGCGGCGTTCTTCATCGCCGGTGCGACCATCTACCCCACGCTTCGCGACTGGACGGGCATCCTCGCCACGGACCACGAATGGCTTCGGGATATCACCTTCTCGGTCGGCATGTTCGACGAGAAGGACTGGATGGCCAACATGGAGGCGGGACGGCCGGCCTACGATCGCATCACGATCGGGCCCTCGTTCTACAACAAGTACATGGTGCCGGTCGGACTGGCGCTCATCTTCCTCACCGGCGTTGGCCCTCTGGTCGCTTGGCGCAAGTCGAGCACGGAGTCGTTGATGAAGCAGTTCTTGATGCCGCTGATCGTTGGCTCGATCTCCGCCGTCGTGGCGTTCGTCGCGGTCGATCAGATTCACGATGTGAGCATCGGGGTCGCGGGAACCACCTGCTTCGGCCTGTGCGGCTTCACGATGTGGACGATCATTCAGGAGTTCTATCGGGGCATCTCCGTGCGTCGCCGCGGACGCCAGCAGTCGGTCCTCGACGCCTTCATCGGCCTCGTCTCCAGAGCGCGGCGTCGCTACGGCGGCTACATCGTGCACCTGGGCATGGTGCTGATGTTCTTTGGCTGGGCCGGAAACGCCTACGACATCGAGCGGAAGATCAGCATCTCACCGGGAGAGAAGGTCGACCTTGGGCCGTACGAGATCCGGCACGATGGGACGATCGCCTCGGAGGACTGGCAGAAGGACATGCTCTCGGTGAAGTTCACCGTGCTGCAGCGCGGTGAAGTCGTCGACGAGCTGACGCCCGCAAAGTGGTGGTACTACCAAAGCCCGGACATGCCGACGACCGAGGTCGCGCGACACATGACCATCGGCGGCGACGCGTACATCTCGATCGACGATGTCGACATGACCACGGGCTGGACGCGCGCGAACCTCTACTACAACCCCTTGGTGAACTGGGTGTGGCTTGGGTTTGGGATCATGATCATGGGCGGCATCGTCTGCATCGGTACGAGCCGAACGGAAGGCGCTTGAAGTGCCCGAGACGAAGTCCGGCTCTCGCTCCGCGCTGATGCGCTGGGGCGCCGTCGCCTTGATTGGTGGCATTGGGTTCGTGGCCTTCCTGTCGTTTGTGGCGGGGGCCCGGCTCGATGTCGCCACCGGCGGTCTTGTCCTCGGTGGCGCGGCGCTCGTGTTCAGCTTGGCGACCCTCTTCAAGATGGTGCAGGTG
>CAYGTG010001130.1:0-3091 GCA_964352485.1 uncultured Nannocystaceae bacterium
TTGGGGGTGTTGTGGGGGGGGCGAGGATGGACGCTTCCGCCGGTCTGACGAACCTCGACCTCGATCTGGCTGTCCCCGCGCTCGCCCTCGAGGCGGAACAACGCGAAGTCGCCGTCCGCGATGTCGCCGGACACGGCGGTGTCGTAGGCGAGCGGCTTGGCGAGGTCGGCGAGGTCGGACTTTCCTCCAACCCCCGTGATCTCCGGCGCGTCGTCGCTCGCGGATGCCCCGGAGTCGCAGCCGGGTGCGAGAAGGAGCAGGGAGAGGCCGAGGCTGAGCGTTCGCAGTCGCATAATGTCCGAAAGCATCCTACATGTATTCCTAAGTGGGTCAATGCGGAGCGCGTCACTAAATTGCGTCAAATCGGCAGATATGAGGGGTCCTGAAGCCACAAGATCTTGGGTGCTCTCCGAACAAGCTCCAGCCTCGAGGCCGGTTTCGATGGGTCAAGCAGGCCGCACTCCTTTGGGGGCTGGGTGCAGGGCTATGGCGAGACCGCCGGCGCGCTGGGGTCGATGGTGGTCGAGATTCGGGGCCGCAGGAGCTCCGCTTCGGCCTCCGCCGCGTGCTCTGCATCCCGTTCCTGACGCTCGGCTGCCACGCTGACCGCGGAGAGGAGGCCGGAGGTCTTCTTGTAGTTGATGTGCGAGCCGAGATCGCGGCGTTTGAACGCGGTGTACCGCTCGATGAACTCCTGACGCTCCCGCATGCGGCGGGAGTGAATGCGCCTGGCATCGTCGGGCGAGTCGATGATGTGGGGCACCATGATCATCAAGAGGCTCAGCTTCTCCTTGCGCCGATTTCGTTTGCGGAACAGCCAGCCGATGACGGGGATCGCACCGAGCCCGGGGACGCGACTGTCGGTGATCGCTTCGACTTCGCGGGTGAGTCCGCCAAGGACCAGTGGCTGGCCCGGGTGCGCGACCACCTTCTTGAGGTCGAGCTTTCGCTTGAGGGTTCGATAGTTGCCCGTGGTGCCCTCCAATGCTCCGAGCTGTCGGTCCTCGAGCAGGATGTCGAGCGACACCGTCTCGTCGTCGTTGATGTACGGCGTGACCTGGAGCTTGAGCGTCACGTCCTCGTTCGAGATGTTGTCGATGGTGGGGGCCACCGGGTTGCTGGTGGTGGTCGTCCCGGTGCGAAACGGAATCGTCTCACCAAACTCGGCCACCGCTTGCTCGTTCTCGGCGGCGTACAGGTGGGGCTGCGCGACGATGTCGATGTCCTGTTGGGTCTCGAGCGCTTGCAGCGTGACGCCGAAAGCCGGAATGTCAGCGTCGAAGCCGAACAACGTGGTCGTGAGCGTCGGCCCGATGAGGCCGGCGGCGAGGCCACTGAGCGCTCCTGGAGCGACCGAACTCACGTCCCCCGGCGAGCTGCTGACGTATCCGAGGCCTCCGGCGGCTTCTTGTCCGAAGTGCCCGCTCACGTCGATGTTCCGACCGAGCTCGGTGCGCACCTCCAGCAGATACACCTCGAGGTAGAGCTGCTGCCGCGGGTGGTCGATGCGGCGGATGACTTTCTGCAGCGCCGCGAAGTCGAGCGCGGTGGCGTTCACGATCAGCGTCTGTGTCGCCGCGTGGGCGGTGACCTTCACCGCGCCCGAGAGCGTCGCTCCGGCGACGGCCGCCTTGCCGCGGTCACTCTTGGGCTGTCCGCCGTTGGCCAAGCTGGACAGCACCCCCGCGACCTCCTCGGCATCCACATGCGCCAGCTCGATCACGTGCAGCGTCTCTCGGCCCTCGCCGCCGTCGATGTCGAGCTCATCGAGCAGTCGCGACACCGCGGCAAACGTCGCGTCGGTGCACACGACCAGGAGCGTTCCGGTGCGGACGTCGACGCTGATCGTCGGCGTGTCGTCGGTGGCCATCGCGTTGGCCGCATCCGAGGTCTTGGGGACTGCACGCTGCTTGTCGTTGTTCTTGCCCTTCTTCGCCGCCGGCTTGACCGAGGTCGTCGTCGCTCCCGAGGACCGTGGGCTCACGTTTCCCAGACCAGCATCGAAGACGGAGCGGACAACCTCGGAAAGCGCCTCCGCATCCGCATGACGCACGCCGTACAGGTGAACCTTTCGGTGGGGGCCCTGAAGCTGTTCGAGATCTGCGAGCAGCCGTTCGAGCGTTCGAATCCGAGCTCCGGTGTCGGTGACGACCACAACATCCCCCACGGTCTTCACCACGCCGCTGTCGGTCTTGAGCTCCGTCAAGAGAGAGGCTGTCTGCGCCTGTTGCTCTGCGGCTGGGCGCCAGACCTTGGTGACGATCCGACCATCGGCGGGAACCTCCGCGCCCGGACCGTAGACACGAAATCCAGCCGAGGCGACTTGAGATGTTTCGACGATCTTGTAGAAGTCTCCGGCGGGCTCGACGGTCGCTCCGATCGTCGCCAGGGCCGCGTGGAAGGCCGCGTAGGCCTCCGCCATTGTGACAGGCTCAGGGGCGACGATGTTCACGGTCTTCGTGCGTAGCTTGGGATCCCAGATGAACTTCTGGCAGCTCACGCTCATCATCCATTCGACCAAATCCTGCAGCTCGGCCTCCTGCTTGAGCGTGATGCGGAACTTCTGCGCTCTGCCGGGTCGGTCGCACTGGTCGGACAGCCCGGAGACCGTGGGGGTGGGCAAAGATTCGAGCACCGGCGCACTCGGGTTCGGCTCCGTTGGATTGGGCTTGGGCGGATCCGGCGCTGGCGGTACGATTGCTCGAGGAGGTTCAGCCGGGGCTGCGACCGCCGTGCCCGCGAGGAGCATGCAGGCGAACAACGCGGGAGCGAAGAGCGGGCAGGGACGCATGCTTGGTGTCCAAAGCAAGCGTCGCACCAGTCCGGATTTCAACGACTTGGCCACACAGCCCAAGGTTCGGGTCGACAAAAAGACAGGCCCGCCCCTGACGCGGCGTCGTGCACGTCAAACAGAGGGTGCTTCCGTGGGTCGCGGGCGTTGTCTCGATGGGTAACGTCGAGGGGGCGCGAGTGGTAGTTCAAACGATGCGCTGGCTGGCACTCCTTTGCGTTCTCGGCGCGGGTTGCGATGATCCGACCGAGGGCGACCCTGCCGAAGTCCCCGAACATGGCGACGCCCTCGACCCGGAGC
>CAYGTG010001131.1:0-3088 GCA_964352485.1 uncultured Nannocystaceae bacterium
ATCTTCCCACGTTCGATGTATCGCTCGGAACGCGCGCGGGGACTCGCGGCGGCGCGAGCGAGCAGGTCGTTGTTGTGCCGAAGCGCGACCCGCAGGTGCTTGGTCGCCGCCGCTGCGTTGCCGTCTCGGAGCTCGATCTCTCCCAGCTGCTGCCGGGCTCTCGCTTCCCACAGCAGCTGGGAGAGCTCATCGGCGTAGGGGAGGTCTTCGAGATCCTTGTAGTGACTGCGGGCCGCCGCCAGCTCGTCACGCTTGAGGGCGATGGTGCCGAGCAGGTCGAGGGAGGAGGGCGCGGGCTCGATGGCGATGCCGCGCTGCAGAAGCTTGGTCGCCTCGGCGACGTCGCCGCTTTGGTACAGACCCTCGGCGACGGTGTAGAAAGCCTCGGGGAGTGCGGGCTGGACCGGTCGGTCATGCCACAACTCGGTGGCCCGGGCGTGCATCGCCTCGACGTCGGCGAGCATGCCCAGGGCGCGCTGAGGATCCCGGTCCGCTTGGTCGGCGAGCACGTCCTGTTGGAGCTGGGCGAGGGCCTGCCAGGCGTCGAACACATCCTCCTTGCGGTCGATGGACCAGCGAAGGTGCACGACCGCGGCTTCGCGCAGTCCCGCGTTGGACAGCGCGCGTGCCCGCATCAGATGGGCATAGGCGTCCTCGGGGTGCAACCGCACGGCTCGGCGGGAGAGGTTGTCCACGATGCCCCAGCCTTGCGTGACGTAGGGATCGGCGGGGTCGGCATCGGGCTCGGGCGCGAACTGGTCGGCCAGCGTGAGCAGGGGCGCAGCGGAGCGCCGGGTCTGCATCGCCTCTTTCGTCATCTCTCCCAGCGTCGCCACCGGGACCTCGACATCGACGCGCTCGAGGCTGGCCACGGCTTGTTCGAGATCGTCGGCACGCAGGTGCAGACGCAGCAGCAGGTAGCCGGTGATCTGCTGTCGGCGCATCGCGACCGTGCTGGAGACGCTGCGGCTGTTGCCCGTCGCCTTGGCGACTTCGTACCGCGCGACGTAGAGGTCCTCGAGCTCCTTGACGACGAACGGGGAGGGGAACAGCGACGAGACCTGCTCAAGCGTGCGCTCCAGGTTCTCTTCGCGCAGCAAGGGGTCGGCGGCGTAGGGGCCGTTGTCGACGAGCCAGCGCTCGATGAGCTCCCAGCTCTCGGTGGCGTCCTTGCGCATGGCGGGGTCGCCGAAATGCTCTGCGACCGCCAGGCACAGCAGCGCCGGTTCTTCCTCGCTGCGTCTGGCGACGAGTCCGTACACTGCGTCCGCGCGGCGCGCCAGGGCGGGCTTGGGCCCTGAGGCCCTCAGTTCAGTGGGCGTGAACAGCGACACTGTGTATTGCAGTGCGCTCATCGCCTCGTCGGTGTCCTTCGCGTCGATCGCCTGGTCGAGGTACTCGAACAAGAACGGTAGCAGCACGGCACGGTACTCCGTTCGGCGCGGCGTCCCCTCCGGGACCAGGACATACGCGTTGTAGGCGTTCTCGAAGTCGTCGAGGCTGGAGACCGACTCGGGCGGTGCGGGCCGCTCAGACCCGGTCGTCGCTGAGGTCTTGCATGCGGCCGGCGCCATCGCCAGCAGCGGGATCAGCAGGGCGAGCGCGGGCCGTCGAAGCACGCGCAGAGTGTATCAAGCCCGGGGCCCCGCGCCCGCGTGGCATCACTCGAGCACCCGAGGCGCTTCCCCCCAGCTCAGCGTGAGGGTGAGGACGTGGAGCTGGCCAAAGTAGCGGGCCGCATTGGTGGGCCTGGCGCGGCCGTCCAAGAAGGCGTCGGCGCCCTGCGCGTTGATGTCTCCTCCCGAGTCCGCGAAGTCCGTGGCGTCGGTGGGGTCGAGCGCGGCGCGAGCGGCCGTCACGTTGCGGGGCAGGAGGAGATCGAACGCGTAGCCTGGCGAGAGCAGCACGTTGTTGGAGCCGACGCGGATCCGTGCGCCGCCGCCGAGGCCTGCGCGCCACCCTTCTCCGGTCGCAGCCGTCTGCGCGCCTCGCCGAACCGAGGGCGAGGCCACGGACGACTGCATCAGGATCGCGATGTTGGATCGCACCCGGTACGAGCCATGAAGCTCCAATCCGTAGAGGTCCTGGGCGCCGCGGTACCGCACGAACTCCGGAGGAACGAAACTGTTGCGGTCCAGGCCGACCAGGCGGAGCGTTTGTCCATCTCGCCCCCCGCAAGAACCGGGTCGGATGCCGCCTGGACACAGGTCCATCCAGTAGAAGTTGGTGTCCAGACGCCACAGTCGGGAGCGGCCCAAGACAAACGATGCTCCGAGCGCGAACTCCTGAGGAAGGCGCTCTCGCAGGCTCGCGCGCACGGGGTCAGCCACGGCACATGGGGGCACAACGTCTTGTCCTACGCCACTGGCGAGCTCAACCGACGGCCGGCAGACCAGGCCGACCCCGTCGAGGGCGATCTCTCCGGCGCGACGCAACGGAAATGTGCGGTAGCGGGCACCGAGCGTGAGCGTCTCGTTCCGAAGCTGAATCGCAAAGCCGATGGTGACGGCCGCATCGAGTCCGGGAACGCCCCCGTCGCGGGGAAACCAGCGGTTCCAGCCTTTGAAACCCACCCGCTCCGCGCAGCGCGGATCCTCTTTGCCGTCGCACCGTGCGGTGGTGATCTCCTCGGGTGCCGGGGTCAGTTCCGTGTCGTTGTCGAACGCGAAGCGCTCACGAAGTCGAGGGAGGTGGACCGCGACGCCAAAGTTCAGCGCCCCGCGGGTGAACGCGAGCGCGAGCGAGATGTCTTGGCGGACCCGGGCAGCGCCGCCATCGGGAGGGCAATTCGACAATCTCAGCGAGACGCATCGCTCCGGGTCCGGGGCGAGCTGGAAACGCAGGGGATCAGCGCTGGTCGTCCTGTAGCGGGTGCCGAGGTCGTAGACCCCCACGCCCAGGGCGATTGGGTCGAAGAACACGCTCGCACCGACGAAGTAACCCGCCGCTGGGTTCGCGACCGCCACAGGAGCCTCGAGGCCACCGGTCGGTGCCCCGGTGCTCGGGTTGATCCCGTAGCGTCGGGTCCGCAGCTGCTCGAAGCCCACGCTTCCGCTCAGCTGTACGGCTGTTCCGCCCAGGGCACCGA
>CAYGTG010001132.1:0-3086 GCA_964352485.1 uncultured Nannocystaceae bacterium
GCCTGTTGTTCCAAGACGTTCCTGCCGACGACGATGCGGTGTGTGGCGAATTGATGCCGGACTGCAGCACGCGGGTCACGGGCACCGTCTACGACTTCCTGTCCCGCGACACCCTGCGCGGCGAAGAGGTCCGCATCGTCAAGGCGCTCGACGCCCTGACCATGCCCGCAACGGCGGAGCCGGTGGCCAGCGGCTCCGCGAATGACGATGGCGAAGTCGACTTCATGTCCGACGGTCCGATCTCCTCACCGATCGCCATCATCGCGACGGTCGGCGGCACCGACGACTACTTCCTCACCGCAACCGGCGTTGCGAGCGATGACGGTGGGTACGCGGCGGGCACCGGGATTCACGAGTTCTTCGCGGTTCCCAACGCCTCGCTCGATGCCTGGAACGCAGCTCTGGACGGGGTCGCGGACGGAGAGCTGCTTCCCGTCGGCACCGCGGGCGGCATCGTCGGCTTCGTGCGCGACGAGAACGGAGACCCGGTCGCGGGGGCAACGGTCTCGCCCGACGCCGACGGCTCGGGTGCAACCATCTACTACCCGCAGGCCGACGACTCCGTTGTCGACACGATGACGGACGCAACCGGTCTGTTCATCGCCGTCGGCGGCGCGGCCACCGGTGAGGACTACGTCGCCACCTCCGGCGGGTTGTCGGGGAGCGGCACGGCGGGCACGGCGCCCAACGTCGTGTTCTCTCTGGTCCTGACGGTCCAGTAGCGCTCGTCTCACGCCCCAAGAAGCCCCGCCCGCGCCCGCGCGTGGCGGGGTTTTTTGATTTCCACCCCTGTTTCCAGGTCCGCGGACCTACATCATGCTCGAAGACTCACATTCGCGGCACTCCCGCGTCTGTGGTACCCGAGATGGAAAGCTGTTAACTCAGGCTGACCGGTCGGTCAGTCAGTTCTTGGAAAGTTTGCCATGACCACACGTACGTCTGTCCTCACGCTCTCCCTGCTTGCTCTGCCTGCGGCCCTCGCAGGCTGCCCAGCCGACGACGTCGGTGGAGGCGGGACCGAGTCCGATACCGAGGTCGCGGCCTCCTCCACGTCCGGAACCGACCCGACCACCGTTCCGGGGACCGAGGGCACCACCGAGGACACCACCACCAGCGCAGCCGACTCGAGCACCGGCGAAGACATCGAGCTGCCCGAGGGCTGTGACTACTTCGTCTCCGCCGAGTCCGCCAACGTCCAAGAGGACCTGCTCACGGCGCTTGTCGACGTCGAGCCCATGGAGGTGGTCTGTGTCGGCGAAGGCACGTTCAGCTTCACCCGTCAGCTGACGATGCCGACCGACGACGTGACGCTTCGCGGCGCGGGCCAAGACACCACCATCTTCGACTTCAGCGGTCAGAAGTCTGGCGGCAACGGCATCCTCATCGAGGGCGATCGCAACACGATCGAGTCCCTCACGGTCGTCGAGACGCCCGGGGACGGAATCCGTGCCAACGACGTCGACGGCGTCGTGTTCCGCAATGTCACCGTGGGCTGGGCGGCGCAAGCCGATCCCACCAACGGAGCCTATGCGCTCTACCCCGTGCAGTCGCAGAACGTCGTCATCGACGGCTGCGTCGTGTACGGGGCTGCGGACGCCGGGGTCTACCTCGGGCAGTCGGGCAAGTCGCTGATCGAGAATTCCGAGGCCTACGGCAACGTCATCGGCATCGAGGTCGAGAACTCCACCGACGTCGTCGTGCGCAACAACAACACGCACGACAACACCAACGGCATTCTCATCATCACGCTGCCGGGTCTGGACACCCTCGACGGCAAGCGGGCCAACGTTCACGGCAACACGGTCGTCAACAACAACACGGTCAACTTCGGTGATCCCGGCACGACGGTCGGTATCCTGCCGCCGGGCGCGGGGATCCTGCTCGTCGCGACCGACACCAACGAGGTCTGGGACAACACCATCACCGGAAACGACAGCTTCGGCGTCGCCGTGGTCGGCTTCCTGCCCTCGCTGTTCGGCGACCCCAACGACCCCGAGTTCGACATCTACTCCGAGGGCAACTACGTCCACGACAACGAGATCTCGGGCAACGCCCTCGCACCCGACCAGCTCGTCCTGGTCCTCAACGGCAACGCGACGCCGGGCCCCGAGGTGATCGCGGGCGGCTGCTTCAACCCGGAGCTGGACCCGAAGGACCCCGCGCTGGCCAACTGCCTGACCGTCGACGCCGAACAGTTCTTCATGGCCGACGGATGTCAGCAGCAGGGCGGCACCAACACCGACCTCGCTCCTTTCACCTGCACCCAACCCTCGCTCCCGACCGAGTCTCCGGTCGACTGAAAGGACGCGCCCATGCGAACTCGTCACGGACTGTTGATCCTCTCGGCGCTCAGCCTCCTCACCGCGTGCGGGGAGGACGGTGGCGCGGCTGCAGACTCGGACGCGTCATCCCAAGGGACGACGGACACCGAAGGCGCGACCGGGTCCTCGGAGACCACGGCCACCCCGGGATCGGATACCGATACCGATACCGACGGGGAGGTCTCCAGCGATCCGGTCAACCTCGACATCGACGCGTACCCCTTCGAGACGCTGTCGGAGTACAACTTCTTCCAGGGCGAGCTCGGGGACCTCGTGCCCAACGAGGGCGTCATCTCCTACACGGTTGCGGCACCGCTGTGGGCAGACGCGGCGGAGAAGGGGCGCTACTTCGTCATTCCCGAGGGCACGAGCATTGGGTTCACCGAACAGAACGAGTGGGACTTCCCCAAAGGCTCTGTGTTCATCAAGAACTTCTACTTCGACCAGGATCGGGGAGAGGCACAAGACCTGCGGATCGTGGAGACACGCTTGCTCGTGCTCGAGGATGACGGGAACTGGCAGAGCTACGGCTACATCTGGAACGACGAGCAGACCGAGGCAGACCAGACCAAGGCCGGCGCGGATGTGTACATCGACTACCTCGATGAGGCTGGCGATCCGCAGTCACAGCTGTACTTGGTGCCGGACCAAAACGTCTGCGAGAGCTGCCACCAGCGCGATGATCAGACCCTCATTTTGGGTCCGACGACCCGGCAGATGAACACGGACTGGCCCATCGGTGGCGAGGGCGAGGTCAACCAGATC
>CAYGTG010001133.1:0-3082 GCA_964352485.1 uncultured Nannocystaceae bacterium
ACGAAGAGAAGGGTGAGACCAAGACGATCACCGGCGATCGCGTTCTGGTCGCCACCGGTCGTCGTGCCAACACCGACGGGCTCGGCGCCAAAGAGGCCGGCATCGAGATGGACAAGCGCGGCGTCATCCAAGTCGATGACCACTTCCGCACCAACGTGGACGGCGTGTGGGCGATCGGCGACGTCATCCCCGGTCCCATGCTCGCCCACAAGGCCGAGCACGAGGGCGTGGCTGCGGTCGAGACCATCGCCGGCCAGCCCGGGCACGTGAACTACGACGCCATCCCCGGCATCATCTACACGCACCCCGAAGTCGCCACCGTCGGCAAGACCGAGCAACAGCTCAAGGACGCCGGCATCCCCTACAAGAAGGGCAAGTTCCCCTTCATGGCCAACTCACGCGCCAAGGCCATGGGCGAGACCGACGGCCTGGTCAAGATCCTGGCCCACGCCGAGACCGACCGAATCCTCGGCTTCCACGTCATCGGTCCCCATGCCGGCGACCTCGCGGCGGAAGGCGCCATCGCGATCGAGTTCTCCGCCAGCGCCGAAGACCTCGCCCGCAGCGTGCACGCGCACCCGACATTGTCAGAGGTTGTGAAGGAAGCTGCGCTCGATGTGGCTGGACGCGTCGTGAACATCTGAGGCGACGCGCGTTGTGGACAAAGCCCCGGCCGCCTTCGCGGCTGGGGCTTTGCTATTTGCACAGAGCTCGGGCGGGCCCGAAGCCTCGGCGGACTCACCCTCCTGCAGCGAATGGTTCGCCCCCGGCGCCGCACCTGCAGGGCTCGAGGACGTCGGCGTCTGCACCGCGAACTGACCAACACCCTCGCCAGGGCCGTGGGAAGCCCAAGTCCGAAGGGCATGGGTGTAGATTGGCGATTCATCGGCGACGACCTCGATCTCCGCCCCGCGCCGACGACACGCCAGCACTCCGCTCATGGGTACGCGACCATCCGCCCTCCTTTCACGCGCCTCCACGCAACCGGGAGACGCTGCCCAACCAAAGCTCGAGGCCGCAGAGACTCCCCTCGAGCGCGTCGACCTCGACGCCTTCACCCGTGAGCTCGAGGCGATCGCCGCCGAGGCCCGAGCGGACACCGGCGAGGCCGACCTCCAGCACCTCCGCAAGATCGAGTTCATGGGTCGGATCGCCGGGGTCATCGGCCTGGCAACAGCCTTCATTGCACCCAACCCCGTGTCCGTCTTCGCACTCTCCTTCGCTCGCTTCGTTCGTTGGACGGGCGTAGCCCACCCCGTTGTTCACAAGGGCTATGAGGGGCTCGACGCCACGCCGCAGGCCCGGACTTCGGGCGGCTTCGCGAAGGGCTGGCGCCGCATGGTCGACTGGTTCGATTGGATCGATCCGGCGGCCTGGCAAGAGGAGCACAACATCCAGCACCACTACCGCCTCAACGAGGAGGCCGACCCCGATCTGGTCCAGCGCAACCTGAGCTGGCTGCGAGAGTCGGCCATGCCCAAGTGGCTGCGCCGTACGCTGGTCCCATTCATGGCCATGAGCTGGAAGTTCGTCTACTACGCGCCCAGCACCCTCGAGGCCCTGGGCCGTGCGGAGGATCGACGCGGAGCGAGGCAGCCGGCCAACGTGGCGGAGACCCTGCGGACGCGCTGGTCCACGCACGGCAAGTGGAGCTTCCTACCGTCGGTCAACCGCCGTTTGTGGCTGCGCTGCTGGGGGCCCTACTTCCTGGGGACCTTCGTCCTGCTCCCTTTGCTGTTCACCCCCTTGGGGCCCTGGGCCGTTGCCAGCGTGCTGGTCAACTCGCTGCTCGCTGAAGCCCTGACCAACGTGCACTCGTTCGTCACCATCGTCCCAAACCACGTGGGCGAGGATCTCTACCGCTTCGAGGGCCGTACCCGCGGCCGCGGTGAGTTCTACCTGCGTCAGATCGTCGGCAGCACCAACTACCCATGCGGCCGAGACTCCATCGACATCTTCTACGGGTGGCTCAACTACCAGATCGAGCACCACCTGTGGCCCGACCTGTCCCTGCTGCAGTACCGGAAGATCCAGCCCAAGGTCCAAGCGCTGTGCGAGCGCCACGGCGTCCCCTACGTGCAAGAACCCCTGTGGACACGGGTCCGCAAGACCGTCGACGTCATGGTCGGCGACGCGAGCATGCCCGTGCTCGATACAGGTGCGCTGTTCAAGACTCGCGCCTGACTCGTCGCGGGACATCAGCCTCGCGCGAACCTCAGTGCGCGCCCTTCTTCGGCCGCAGCACCTTGCCCTCATTGACGTGCTCATTCCACGTCGCGGGCGCAAAGCCGTTGTCGACCTCTTCCATCGTGATGCAGCCGGGCACCGGGCACACGATCTCGCAGAGGTTGCACCCCACGCACTCGCTCTCATCGATCACCGGCACTCGCTTCTTGCCGTCTTCGGCCGGGAACAGGCACTGGTGCGCCCCATCCTGACAAGCCACCACGCAGTCGTAGCAGCCGATGCACTTGTCCGGGTCGATCTTCGCGATGGTCTCGAAGTTGAGGTCCAGGTCGCCCCAGTCCGAGAAACTCGGGATGGCCTTGCCGGTCATCTGCTCGAGGTTCTCGAGTCCGTGCTTGTCCATGTAGTTCTCCAGGCCCTCGATCATGTCCTCGACGACGCGGTAGCCGCGAAGCATGACCTCGGTGCAGACCTGGACCGACGTGGCGCCGAGCAGGATGAACTCGACCGCGTCGCGCCAGTTGGCGACGCCACCGATGCCGCTGATCGGGATGTTGAAGCCCGGATCTCGCGCCAGCGAAGCGCACATGTGCAGCGCGATCGGCTTGACCGCCGCACCGCAGTAGCCGCCGTTGCTCGACAGCTCGCCGACCCGCGGGTTGATCACCTGGCGATCGATGTCGACGCCGATGATGCTCTTGATCGTATTGATGAGCGACACCCCGCTCGCCCCACCCGCCTGCGCAGCGAGCCCGTGCGGGACGATGTCGCCGACGTTGGGCGTCAGCTTCACCAGCACGGGAACGGTGGAGTACTCCATCGCCCAGGATGTGATCTCCTCGTTGACCGCAGGCTCCTGCCCCACGGCGGACCCCATCCCCCGCTCGCACATCCC
>CAYGTG010001134.1:0-3082 GCA_964352485.1 uncultured Nannocystaceae bacterium
CAACGAGGAGGAGGACAAAGAGCCGCCACCGGATGTCTTCGACACCAGCATCCGTCGCTCCAGTCGGTTGCATAAGGACCAGGTCGCCGCCTTTGGGAAGCTGACGAAAGACATCTTCGAGCTCGCCGAGTCGAAGCGGGCCAAGCTGGATCTGGACCCCGAGGTCGCTGCGGCGTTCACCGCCTGTCAGAGCATCAAGAAGGGTGCAAAGGTCCGAGAGCTCCGTCGCATCTCCACGATGTTGCGGCGCTTCGACGGTGCACAGCTCCGCGAGCGCGTCGACGACATCAAAAACAAGGACCGCGCGAGCTCCCAGCGCGACAAGAGCTACGAGCATTGGCGCGATCGTCTGCTCGAAGAAGGCGACGTGGCGCTTTCTGAGCTCGTGCAGACCTATCCCGATGCCGACCGACAGCGGATCCGGCAGCTCGTCCGGACGGCCAGCCGCGACCGTACGCAAGGGAAGAGTCGCCAGGCGTTTCGCAACCTGCTCCGCGAAGTCCGAGCCCTCGACCAGGCGACGGACGCCCGCGAGGCCTGACCGGGGTCCGTCCAGGCTCAAGCCGTCGCGAGGAGCACCGTCCACGTCGCGAGCAACAAGAGCACCGCCAGACCCCAGCGAGTCGCGGGCTTGGCTTGGAGCTTGCCGCGTTCATCGAGCCCGCGGCCCACGAAGCCGATCAGGGCCCCGAGCCAGGCGACGAACGCCCACGCCGCCGCACCGGCCCGCATCGGCTCCGGGCCAGGCTCTACAGCGAGAAGCTGCAGGTGATAGTGATACGGATCGCCCTGCCCGCCCACATCGGTCCCCTCGAGTTCCTCGCGCGCTGCCATGGCCGAGGCGATGCGCTCGTTGAGCACCTCGAAGCGCTGTGGATCGGAGAGTCCCCAGGCACGGGTGGCCAGCAGAGCACGACGTGCTTCGCGGTACGCCGCGATGGAAGCGGTGGGCTCGGACACCTCTCCAAGCTCGAGCAGCGCATCGAGTGCCTCCTCGTCATGCGAGGCCAACGGCATCCGCCAACGCGCCGCGTGACCGAGTCGCTCGATGCGGAGATCCACATCATCGGTCGACAGCGCCTCCTGCAGAGCGGCGCGACCATCAACCCATGCCCGGATCGCGACCGGCACGGCGATCAGGACCGTCGCGGCGGTCACTCCGAGCACAACCTGGCGGAGCATCACGGTCGGTGCACGCGGCTCCCGGGCGTGCTTGCTCTCGCTGTGGCTCACGTGAAGTCTCGTCGGGCAAACAGAGCAACAGCCAGCATCAAGCAGGCGCCACCATAGAGCCCGGCATATCCGGCCGCTTGCGCCACGTAGGCCCAGCTCACGAAGCCCTCGTGGATGGACACAATGTTGCCTTCGAGGTTGCCCCCGGAGATGTAGAACAGATGGAAGTCGGGGACGGCCGAGGCCACGAGTCCAAGCAGCGTGCCCAGCGGGGACCCCTCCAGTTTGCCTCCGGCGAACGCCGAGAGTTCGGGCGTGTTTCGGCCGATGACCCACAGTGCGCCGGTGAACATTGCCGACAGATACGGCGAGCTGAACGAGCTGAACAGCATCGCGACCGTGGTGAGCAGGAGCAGCTCGAGCAGGACCAAGATCTCGGCTCGAAGCATGGCGATGCCGTGCGTACCGCCGTTGCTCACCACGAAGAGCGCCAGCACGACCGCCATCAGCCCCGTGAGGAGCGCAAGGGTGACGGCGAGGCCGACAAACTTGCCCAGCAGGAACTCCCAGCGGTGCAGCGGCTTGGGGATGACGAAGAACACCGTCTTGCGATCGAGTTCCTTGCTCAGCAGGTTCACGCCCAGAAAGAGCGCGATCAGGATCCCCACGAAGCTGATCCCAGCGAGCCCCAGGTCCTTGATGACGCGAACCTCTTCATGAAGCGAGAGCTCGCCCAGCACGAGGCTGAACGCCATGAGGCCAACCGCGAACAAGAGCAGCACCGCGAGCACCCGGTTGCGCATCGCTTCGCGAAAGGTGTTGAGCGCCACCGCCCAAACCCGGGCCAACGACCGACCGAAGGGGCTCACGCGACGTCCCTCCCGCCTGCCGCGCGTTCGTCGGGGCCTTCGTGTGCGTTGGCTTCCGAGACGAACAACTCCTCGAGGCTCTGCCGATGGGGGTGAACCGAGATGATGGATCCGCCTCGCTCCACGACGGCGCGGACAAATTCCTGCGCCGCCTGAGGATCGGTGGTGCGCAGGACTTCGCCCTCGCTGGTCGTCTCGTGTTCGCCCGCGCGCTCCCGCAGCGAGCTTTGGACGCTGTGGGCGTCGGTTGGGGGCGGTCGCCAGACGACCTCGACGCTCTGCACTTTGGGACTGAGTAGCTCGCCAAGCGGACCGGTGTTGTGCAGCTCGCCGCGCACGATGATCGAGACCCGGTCACAAAGCATCGAGGCATCCGCCAAAATGTGGGTGCAGAAGAACACCGTCTTGCCCCCATCGCGCAGCTCGAGGATCAGATCGCGAACTTCCTTGCGGCCGATCGGATCAAGGCCCGACATCGGCTCGTCGAGCACGACGAGTTCGGGGTCGCCCACGAGCGCCTGCGCCAGACCGCAGCGCTGAAGCATGCCCTTGGAGAACGAACGCAGCGGCCGCTTGCCGGCGTGGCCCAAGCCGACGCGCTCGATGAGTTCCCCCACCCTCTTGCGACGCGCCCCCCGGTCGAGGCCGTGGATCCGGCCGACCATGTCGAGCAACTCCGGGGCCGAGAGGTAGTCGTAGAAGTAGGGGTTTTCGGGCAGATACCCGAGCCGTGCCTTGGCGGCGCGGTCCCCTGCCGGCGCGCCGAGCACCGACACCCGGCCCGCGGTCGGAAAGATCAGCCCCATCAGAATTTTGATGGTCGTCGTCTTTCCGGCGCCGTTGGGCCCTAGGAACCCGAAGATCTGGCCCGGCTCGACCGAGAAAGAGATTCCACGCACCGCTTCCGTCTTCCGACGCGAAAAGCCTCGCGTGAACGTCTTGCGGAGGTCTTGGACTTCCAGGATGCTCATGGACCCACGCCACGTCGCCCGCAGGTGCGCGGCGCCGTGATCGTGGGCAGAATACGGGATACCGAATCC
>CAYGTG010001135.1:0-3079 GCA_964352485.1 uncultured Nannocystaceae bacterium
TGGCCGAACAGCTCGCCAAGTCCATGCAGCGTGGAGAGACCGACACCGCGGCGGAGATGGCCGAGGAGTTCTCACGGCGCCTCGACGAGGCCTCGACAGCTGAGCAAGATCGCATCGCGCGAGCGCTTGAGCGGGCCCTGAGGCGCAATCCGGAGACCTCCCCCGACTCCAAGGCCGCTCCTTCACGCGCCGAATCGGAGGCACGAGCACGGGACCGCAACCGTCTCGACGAACTCGCCGACAACCTGTCCGATGGAGACACAGGGTCCGCACGCGCCGGACTCGACAGCCTCGCCGACGAGATGCGAGAGCGAGGGGGCAGTGAGAGCCTGGAAGAGTCGCTGGGAGACGCTGCCGAGGAGATCCGCAAGGCCCGAGAACGCCAGCTCGACGAGATGAACGGCGAGGGTGAGGGTGAGGGCGAGGGCGAGGGCCAGGGCCAGGGCCAAGGCCAGGGCGAGGGCCAAGGTCAAGGTGAGGGCGAGGGCGAGGGCCAAGGTGGAGGTCCGGGAGCAGGCCAGCCCCCCGGCGGCGGTCCCGGAGCGGCACCCGGCGAAGGCCAAGGCAACGCCCCCGGCGGGACGTCACCCGGGGGCAAAGACGGCGACAAAGCCCCCGGCATGGGCTCCCCGGTGGGTCCTCCAGGCGGCAAGCCAGGTCCCGGGGGCGGCGCGGGCAAGGCCGACACCAAGGGCAGCATTCAGCCCAGCACCGAAGCCAGCGGTCTGGCGCCCGAGCGCGTGCAGGCGCGCGCTCGCGGGCCGGCGCAGGGCTCGGTGCGCGCCATCCGGCGCTATTCCGAAGGATATCGCGATACTCGCGAGTACAAGGACCTGCACGACAAGTACTCCTCGGTCGCGGAATCCACGGTTCGCCGGGAAGAGATACCGCTGACCCGCCGCGACTACATTCGAAGCTACTTCCAGGCCGTACGCGGCCGCTGATTCGACGCCATGAGCCAGACCGTCACCCCGATCACCGAACAACAACTCGTCGCCGCCGCGGAGAGTTTGGGCGCACTCAAGGCCGAGATCGAACGGCGCGTGTTTGGCCAGAGCGACTTGGTCCTCCAGGCGATCGTCGGGCTGTTGGCACGCGGCAACATTCTCATCGAAGGACAGCCAGGGCTGGGCAAGACCCTGCTGGTCAAGGTCCTCTCTGAAGCGCTCGCGATGCAGTTTTCGCGGATTCAGTTCACCCCGGACCTCATGCCGGCCGACATCACCGGAAGCCAGACGCTCACCCACGACGAGCAGGGGCGAGCGAAGCTGGAGTTCCGCGCGGGGCCGATCTTCGCGAACATGGTCCTGGCCGACGAGGTCAACAGAGCCACGCCCAAGACCCAGTCGGCGCTGCTCGAGGCCATGCAGGAGCACTCGGTGACCGTCGCCGGGCAAAAACGTGACCTGCCCGCGCCGTTCATTGTGGCCGCGACCCAGAACCCGATCCAAATGGAGGGCACCTATCCGTTGCCCGAGGCCCAGCTCGACCGATTCTTGCTCAAGCTGGAGGTCCAGTTCCCGAAGTTCGAAGACCTTCGCGAGATCGGCCTGCGCACCACCGGCTCCACGGAAACCACGACCCATGTCGTGATGACGCGGGAGAAGCTGCTGGAGCTTCAGGCGCTCACCCGCGAGATCGTCGTGGCCCCGCACGTGGCCGAGTATTGCGCCCAGATCACGATGGCGACGCACCCCAGCGCGCCTGGTGCCCCCGAGCAGGTTCGCCGCTTCGTTCGCTACGGCGCGAGCCCGCGGGCCATGCAGGCGCTGATCTTGGCCGGACGAGCCTATGCTTTGCTCTGTGGCCGCGGCTGGGTGAGCGAGGACGACGTCCGAGCGGTGGCCCACCCGGTGCTGCGGCACCGCATGATTCCAACCTTCGACGCCAAGCTCGAGAGCGTCACCAACAACGACTTGGTCGACGTGCTGCTCGGCTCGATCACCCCCGTACGCGCCGCCGGATGAAGGTCGACCGCACCGCTTTGTCGCGCTTTGCCGAGCTGCGCTTGCACGCCCCCACCGTGGCGACTTCGCTGCAGCAAGGAGACCGGCGTTCGCCGTTTCTCGGGCGCGGCTTGGAGTTTGCGGACTACCGCGAGTACGATCCCGGTGACGACATCCGCCTCATCGACTGGAACGTCTACCTGCGTTTGGGTCAGGTCTTGGTGCGGCAGTTCAACGAGGAACGCAGCCTGTCGATCAAGATCTGCGTGGACGTCAGTGGGTCGATGGCGTTCGGTGAACCTCGCAAGGCTGACCGTGCCGCCGAGGTCGCCGCCGCCCTTGCAACGATCGCGTTGGTGCACCGCGACCCCGTGGCGCTCATCTGTTTTGGCGGCGACCGCCAGCCGGTGCGCGCCAAAGCCGTCAACTTCGACGGCATGGCCGAGTTGGTCCACGTACTCGAGCGTGTAGAGCCCAGTGGCGTGGGGGATGCCTACAAACAGCTCGCCGGGCAGCTGGGTGGCGGTCGAACCGACCGACTGTTTCTCATCTCCGACCTCTTGTGTGAACCCGAGGCGCGAGAGCAGCTGCTGCGACTGCTGGCTGCCTCGAGCCTGCACCCCGTCCTGGTCCACACGCTGAGCGCCCAGGAGCTCCAACCCGACCTTCGCGACGTGTCTGAGGTGGTCGACGCGGAGACGGGGGAGACGCTGGTTCTGCGGGACGGACACGAGGCGCAGGATGCCTACGCCGCGGGCCTGCGCTCGTGGCTCGAAGAGATTGAGGCCCGGTGCAAGGCGCTGGGCATTCGGTACCTTCGCCTGCCGCCGGAGGGCTCCAGCCTGGTGGGATTTGTCGAGGGCGACCTCCGTCGTGCCGACGTCGTCGAGCACGTCGCGGGAGGCAACCAGTGACCCCGGCGGCGCCGTGGCTGCTCGGATTGGGGCTGCTGGTGCTGCCGGTGATCGCGGCGTACCTGCATCGCCAGCGCCGCCTCAAGCAGCCGGTCTCCAGCGCCCTGCTCTTTCGCGTGATCGCCGGCGAGAACACCCCGACCAAGCGTGCGCTCGCCCGCCCCCGCCACCTCCTGTCGTTGATCGTCATCCTCCTCGCGCTGCTCACGATGGTTGCGG